>JAGMAI010000044.1 GCA_023130895.1 Thermoplasmata archaeon | reverse complement strand
GCGGTGTCCACTGGCCCGCTCATCGCAGGATTCATGAACACGATCGACTGGCGGTGGACGTTCTATCTCATCGCCTTGCTCGCGGTGCTCGTCTTCGTCGCCATACAGGTCGCCTTCCGCGGCGGAGAGGAGAAGCGCGCCCGCCAGAAGTCCGATGTTTCAATCCGCAAGATAGCGACCGACCCGGGCGTCATAGCCCTCTGCGCGGCGGGATTCCTCACGTTCTTCGTCTTCATCGGCGTCATCTCCTACACCTCAGACGCGCTCTCAATCGATCCATACTTCTACGATCCCGCAACCATCGGCATTGTACTCTTCGCTGGTGGCATTGGCGGGGTGTTCATCTCTCCCTTTGCGGGCATGCTCGTCGACAAGATCGGGCGGTTCAGGACGGGCTCGATAGGCTTCGTTTTCACGTCCGTGGGAATGCTCATCTTCTACTTCGCCTCGGAATTCTGGGGTTTCATTCTTGCCATGATCGTCGTCGGGTGTGCCGCGGCGGCTGTCTGGGCCTCGCTGCTCACGTTGACGGTCGAGATAGTCCCTGAGCGGCGGGGAGCCGTGGCCTCTCTCTTCAACAGCTCCAGGTTTGCGGGCTACGCCATTTCTCCCATACTCTTCGCGGGTGTTTATTTCTCCATGGGAGTGCAACCCTTGTATCTTGCCTCGGCGCTACTCACTCTGCTTGGAATAGTGATCATGGTCTGGATGAAGAGGATTCTTGCGAAACGTCGTTGTTGACAGCACTCCGACTATCCTCATCGATAGCCTCCTCTCAGTCTTCTGGTATTGTGTACGGCTTCTGTCGCCCTTGATAATGAAGAACGACATAGGTGGATTCTGGAGGTTCAAACGAAAGGATTCTTATAGGTGTAGCTCCAAAACGTATGCGTTGGGAGGAGAGAATACGGAGAGGAATCAGGGAAGAAGGCTCTTCATCTTGGGCGTTGCCATAGCATCCTTGACACTGGCGCCCTCCGTGTTTATCCAGCAATCAGTAGGTGATCATTCTCCCGAAGAACCGAACGACTGGGTTCCATTCACGACATTCGACAAGGGCTGGGTGAGCTACTACGGATATTACGACAATTACTTCGACGGGGAATACATTGTGATTAGGAATCAGACCGCATGGGCGAGTTTCTGGTTCAATCACACAAAGGGCATCACCCCTCAACCGCCAGTTCCGACGAACATCAGTTGGGATGTGGACATGGTCTTGGTATCTCTCCTGGGACTGTGGCCAGACTGTTGTGGGGCTCGCACCAATTTCACGAGCGCGTACCTGGATGGAGATACACTGTATGCCTACGTGCAGAACATCTACGGACACGGCCTGCTCTTGATGGTGACCAATCCCTACCACATCATCGTCCTGCAGAAGGCTGACAACGTCGTCTTTGTTGGAATCAATGATGGATGGGATGTGTATCCGCCTGAGGGATCCATCGTCATAAACGATGGAGACGTATGGACTAACAGATCGTCCGTGACACTGACATTGACATACTATGACTATTTCACCGGCGTATCCCAAGTCCGATACAGCAATGACGGCATCTGGGATGATGAACTCTGGGAGTCTCCGTCTCCCACAAGAGCCTGGACCCTGGAGGTTGGAGACGGTTCAAAAACGGTCTACTATCAAGTAATGGACTCTGTTGGATGGATATCCAATACGTACTCAGACAGTATCCGCCTGGATACAACTCCACCATCTGTGCTCATCGCCTTTCCGAGAGAAGGGCAGACCTTCAATGTCGCCGAGATATCCGTCTTCGGTAGCGCCTCCGACAACTCAGGCGTTGGTCTTGTCGACGTAAGGGTCAATGGAGGTCCCTGGCAGGTTGCCACAGGATCGCTATCTTGGTATGCCGGGGTCGGCTTGCTGCCGGGCTCAAACAGGATTGAAGCCAGAGCCCTGGATATGGCATCCAATCCTTCTCCAATCGCCCACTTGTATGTCACCTACACTCCGATTCATCCGGAACCACCGTTGGTTACAGAATCCTTTCTGAGCGGGAGAGGTTCAGAGAATGTCACTGTTACTTGGTCTCTGTCATCGGATGATGGTTCAGGCCTTGGCTCGGTAGTGAGATATGATATCTACAGGGGCAGCGCCTTCAACAACGATGGCTCAGGCTACGGTCTCATTGCATCTCTCCCGAATGGGACGTCATTGTTTGTCGATGCTCTCCGCGGGGAAGGCGACCCAAGCAACTACTTCTACCAAGTGTGCGCGGTGGACATGGACGGCAATGTCACGTGTGGGAGGGCTCAGGCAGGGAAGTTCACTCGTCCACTCACGAAAGGATCCAACCTCATATCCATCCCTCTCGCGCAGTCCAGTGAATCCATAGAAGATGTGCTTCACACGGTCAGATACGACAAGGCCTGGTTCTATGATTCCGTCTCTCAGCGGTGGAAGTCCTACACGAAACACAAGACATATAGAGGGGACCTATGGGAGGTCGACCGTACAATGGCGTTGTGGGTGGATACAACAGAAGACTCAAACCTGACCGTAGCAGGAATGGTTCCCTATCCAACCATGATGCATCTTCATAAGGGATGGAATCTTGTCGGGTTCCCCTCGTTCAATCCCTCATACTCCACAAATAGCCTGAAGATAGATACAGGAGCGGTTCGCGTCGAGGGATTCGATTCCACGCCTCCAAACTATCTGAGAGTGATGGGAAACGCGGAAGTGCTTCAGGCGGGATATGGATATTGGGTGAGAGTGGAATTGGACGTAGTCTGGACAATCTACGCGTGATGGGAATGTCGTCCTCCGAAAAGAAGTACGACGTTTTCCCTCGATTAGTCGATGGTGCTGCCTCTGAACCTCGCGTGGCCCTGGAGGGAGCCTAGATCCCGAGCTTCTCCCTCACCTTAGGGACGTTCGCCTCCACTTCCTTGTCCACGTCCGCGAAAAGGCTGTTGCCCTTCGTGTCGATCCCCACGATGAGCGGGCCCAGGTTCTTCGTCTTCAGGATCCATATGGCCTCGGGCATGCCGAGCTCGAACCACTCCACACCGAGCACGTCCTCGACTCCCTTTGCGATCGACACAGCCGCCCCGCCCGTGATGGCGAAGTACACGCAGCCGAACTTCTGGCACGCCTCAATCGTAGGAGCGGACATGCCTCCTTTGCCTATCACAGCGCGCACGCCGAACTTCTCTATGAACTCGGGTTCGAGCGAATTCATCCTCGAGCTCGTCGTCGGACCCGCCGCGACAGTTACCCACTTGTCTCCATCCTTCTTCATTATCGGCCCGCAGTGGAAGATGACCCCGTCCTTGAAGTCCACGGGTATCTCCTTGCCCTCCTTTGCGTGCTCGAGCGCGTGGATGTGCACCTCGTCCCTGCCCGTGTAAACGATGCCGTCGAGGTAGACGATGTCGCCCGCGTCGAGCGCGCGCACGTCATCCTCGCTTAGTGGCACGGTCAATCTCTTCTCACTCACTGGATCACCTCCAGCGGGTACTCCGCCAGTCCATCTGGATACAGCCTCACGAGCGACCGGCGGGCCGCCCAGCACTGGATGTTTATCGCGACAGGCAGGCTTGCGGTGTGGCAGTGCGCGTACTCAGCACTCACGCCGAGCAGCGTAGTGTTCCCGCCCATCCCCATCGGGCCGATCCCGAGGTCGTTTATCGCGGCGAGAATCTCCCGCTCGAGGTTCGCGATCTCCTCCTCCGGGTGTCTTTCGCCCAGCGGGCGCAGCAGAGCCTGCTTTCCCAGGTGCATCGCGATGTCCGCCGAGCCGCCGATCCCGAGTCCGAAGATCACTGGCGGGCATGGCTTCCCGCCTGCGTTGAGCATCGTTTCGAGCGCGAACTCCTTGATGCCTTTCAACCCCTTCGCGGGCGTCAGCATCGCCAGGCGGCTCATGTTCTCCGACCCGGCGCCCTTGGGCATAACGCCGATCTCGAGGTAGTCGTTGTCCGAGAAGTGGTAGTTGATGTAGGGCATCCTCACGCCCACGTTCGTGCCCGGGTTCTTGCGCGTGAGCGGGTGGACGGCGTTCGGTCTCAGCGGAACGGACTCGGTAGCCTCTGCCACAGCCTCATTGATCACGCTGTCCAGTCCGTTTACGTCGACCTTGCCTATGTTGACGAAGAATATGTGCACGCCGGTGTCCTGGCACATCGGGGTCCCCGTCTTCACAGCGAGGTCGATGTTGTCCAGTATCGCCTTCAGCTGCATCCTCGGGACATCGTCCGTCTCGTTCTCGTAGCCCCGCCTCAGCGCGTTCACGGCGTCCATCGGCAACTGCGTGGCGGATCGCCTCAATATCTCAACACAAGCTTCCTTGATCTTCTCTTCAGGAATCATCGTCCTCCCCCGCTCGGTGATAGTTCGGGACTAATTAATCCTTTGCAGATAGGACGGATAGACCCCCTCTGCGGTCCTGACGACGAGCATCTCCTCCGCGTCCTCGGCGATTCCTGGCGGTCGGAGCAGCGTGACCGTCTTCATGGTCTCCGGGTCCATCACCTGGACCTCCTTCTCGTCCCTTGAGACGATGATCGCCGTGACAGTCTTCGCATCCGCCTTTCGCGCCGACTTGAGCGTCGAGGCGGGAACAGTCCTCTCCTG
>JAGMAI010000043.1 GCA_023130895.1 Thermoplasmata archaeon | reverse complement strand
GCACGGCCTGGAAGTTGCTTATGGGTTGCCCGAACTGTTCCCTCGTCTTCGAGTATTCGAGGGACGCTTCAAGACATCCCTGCGCGATTCCAACCGCCATCGCGCCGATGGCTATCCTTCCACCGTCCAATATCTTGAGGACGTCTCTGAAGGCAGCGTCCTTCTCACCGAGCAGATTCCCTTCCGGGACCGCGCAGTCCTCGTAGATCAGTTCCGATGTAACACACGCGTTGAGCCCGAGCTTCTCCTCCTTCTTCCCGAGGGAGAACCCGGGCGCTTCCCTTTCGACGGCGAAGGCGCTGATGCCCCGGCTGCCCTTCGACTTGTCGGTGGAAGCGATGATGACGAACGTCTCCGCTTCGTGCCCGTTCGTTATGAACGTCTTCCTGCCATTGAGTATCCATTCCCCGCCTTTCAGCTCGGCGGTCATAGCGACGGCACCCGCATCCGATCCAGCGCCGGGCTCCGTAAGCCCCCAGGCGCCCATGACCTTCCCTCCGGCCAGAGCAGGAAGATACTTCCTCTTCTGCTCCTCGTTCCCCGCGATATCGATGTGGTCCGTGCACAGGGAGTTGTGGGATGCCATTATCAGCCCCGTCGAACCGCACGCACGGGAGACCTCCTCGACGGCGATGGCATAGCAGATCGTGTCCATGCCCGCACCGCCGTACTCCGGGGCAATCGTCATACCCATCAGGCCCAGAGCTCCCATCTTGCGGATGTTGTCCCTGGGGAACTCCCCCGTCTTGTCAATCTCCGCCGCAACGGGCTTGAGCTCCTTCTCGGCGAAGTCCCGCACCATCTTTCTGAGCATCGTCTGTTCTTCAGTGAGCGCGAAATCCATACTCTCACCCCTCCAATGAAAAAGGGAGCGCTCTTAAAAACCTTGGCGGGAAATCAGGACGAGGACTCGAACCGGTTCAGCAGCAGCGAGGCGATCTCGACCTCGGCCTGCGAGCTCTGATGGTTCCCCTTCTTCAGTTCCCTCTCGGCCCTCGACATCATGTCCTCCAGGTCGTCCGGGACATCCGACCCGATGCGCTTCATATCCTTCCTGAGCGTCTTGATCCTCTTGACCAACTTCCCGTACCGCCTGCACGTCTGGCTCGCAATCGCGGCGGCTTTCTCCGCGAGGTCCACGCACTTCTCGTAGTCCCCTTCCCTCATCGACATGCATGCCTCGACAAGAGTTTCTTGGGCCTCGCCCGACCTGGCGTTTATCTTCTCGACAGAGATGGCGGCCCTCTTCGCCCTCTTGAGGGCTCGCACGGCGGACCGATGCCTCTCCCTCAGCTGGATGGCCTTCTCCTCGATGACCTCCGACAGCTCCCTCACGCGATCAAATCTCCCGTTCAGGAATGCGGTTCTTGAGATCCTCAGTATGTCCTCAATCTCCTGCGTCGTGACGCCCTCATTCCTCAGGTCCTCGAGGATCGTCTCGCAGTAGCGGTAGATCTCGGCGTTCTCCTGGCACTCCTTCCTGACCTTCCTGGGAAGGGTCCTCATGCCCCGCAGGAGAGCGTGCACGCGCTCGAAGTCACCGCTCCTGAGGAAGTGCCTGGATTCCTTGAGCATGTCGAGGCTGGGCGACAGAATGAGATGCTGGAACACGTTGCCATGGATGTCACCCTGCTTCTCGTATTCCTCCCTGACGAGCCCCTCGGCCTTCTCTATGGCGTCCGAGGTGGCACGGAAGGACGAGATTATCTCCTGACCTATTTCCAGGCCCTCGACCGCGGTCCTGGCCGCGTCCGCGTAGGAGGGGACTAGGTTCACGTCCGAAAGACCTTCGACCGCCTCGATGCTCTCGAGGAGCATCTCGTCCAGCTCTGGGACGTCCAGGCCCAGTCCCCGTATTTCCTCCACGACCGCTCTCAGCTCCTCCACGTTGGCCCTGGCAAGGCTCTCATCGATCTCCTCCTCCCTGCCCTCGGGCACCTCGCGGTCAGCCGACCTCAGAAAAATCACCTCCCGCGAAATCCTTCAAACTAGAACGAGGCCCCCGCAGTGGAGAGCGAGGGAACGCAGTGTCGATTACACCCCGGAGCGGTCGCATCGCTGTCACGAATCCCCCTTTTCTTCGAGTATCCACAGTAGTCTCTCTTGCTCCCTATCCTCCGGTTTTTCAATTTTATTGGATGTATTTATATTTTTCCCAGACGGAGCAAACGAGGTCTGGCTCAGAGAACGGGAGATCGTCCAGTTGCGGGGCGGAAATCCTACGCTTCGGGCTCTTCCACGCGCTTCCTCTTTCTCTGTCCGAAAGTCTCCAAGAGACTCGCGACTTCCCGGTACAACGCTATCGTCTCCTGCTTCTCCGTTTCGATGTACGACATTATCTCCTCGTACTTCCTTTCCCGGTACCAGATCGGCACCTGGACACCCTTCTGCTTCCCCGTGAACGCGTCCAAGCCGGAGCCCTTGAACTTCCCCCCGTTCATCAGCACGAGCACCGAGCGGATGTCGATCATGGCCTTCCTGTAGAAGAAGTACCTCACCTCACCAGCACTCCATTCTCGCAGTCCGTACTGCTGCGCCTTCTCCATGACGAAGACGATGTCGAACCTCAGGTTGTTGCCGATTGGAACGAAGGTCCAGTTCGGGTCGAGGATCCCTTCATCGAGGATCCTCTCGACGATCTTCTTCTCGCCCTCCTCCCACTCCTTGAGAACGTGGAAGTCCCCGACCGGCTTGCCCCCGTCGAGTTCCTGGAACTGAATGGTGATGATCTTGTCCACGAGCGGGTCCGTTCCCTCCGTCTCGATGTCGAAGTAGTACTCGGTCATCTGAGAAGCGAATCGGGCTACCCGTATTTATGTGTCCTAGTCCCCGCAAATTAGATAAGCGGACTTCTCTTTCCATGAATGGCAAGGGGCTTGGCGATGTCTGAAGAGGGCGACATCAAGGAGATAGCGAAGAGCAAAAGGGATTGGGAAGGCTCGACCCTGAAGAGGTCGCTCGACGCCCTTCCGGAGAGGAGGAAGGCCTTCACAACGACGTCCAGTGCCCCCATCGACAGGCTCTACACTCCGGATGACACTCCGGATTTCGACTACTTCAAGAAGCTCGGTCTGCCGGGCGAGTACCCCTTCACGAGGGGCGTCCACCCGACGCTCTACAGGAGCAAGCTGTGGACGATGAGGATGTTCTCGGGCTTCGGGACCGCGGAGGAGACCAACGCGAGGTACAAGTACCTCCTCGAGCACGGGGAGACGGGACTGAGCGTCGCCTTCGACTTCCCCACGTTGTACGGCTATGACACCGACCACACGATGGCGAGGGGGGAGTTCGGCAAGTGCGGCGTCGCGATAAGCTCGCTGAAGGACATGGAGATCCTCTTCGGCGGCATCCCGCTGGACGAGATAAGCACGTCCATGACCATCAACGGCCCCGCCCCGGTGGTTTGGGCGATGTACATCGCGGCGGCCGAGAGGCAGGGCATCCCGTCCACGAATATCAGGGGAACGATACAGAACGACATCCTCAAGGAGTACATCGCCCAGAAGTCCTACATCTTCCCGCCAGAGCCGTCCATGAGGCTCATCGTGGACACGTTCGAGTTCGGCTCCAAGGAGGTCCCGCTCTGGAACACCGTCTCCATCAGCGGCTATCACATCCGCGAGGCGGGCTCGACTGCCGTGCAGGAGCTCGCCTTCACGCTGGCGGACGGTTTCGAGTACGTGCGCGCGGCAAAGGAGCGGGGGCTGGACGTGGACGATTTCGCCCCCCGCCTGTCCTTCTTCTTCAACGCTCACAACGACCTCTTCGAGGAGATCGCGAAGTACAGGGCCGCGAGACGCATATGGGCGAGGGAGCTGAAGGAGACCTTCGGCGCCAAGAACCCCAGGTCCTGGTGGATGAGGTTCCACACCCAGACCGCCGGATGCTCGCTCACCGCCCAGCAGCCGGAGAACAACATCGTCAGGGTGGCCATACAGGCCATCGCCGCCGTCCTCGGCGGGACGCAGTCACTGCACACGAACTCCATGGACGAGGCCTACGCGGTGCCCTCGGCTAAGGCCGTGAAGATCGCCCTGAGGACGCAGCAGATAATCGCGCACGAGAGCGGCGTCGCCAACACGATAGATCCGCTCGGCGGCTCCTACTTCGTCGAGTACCTCACGGACAGGATGGAGGAGGAGTCCTACGAGTACTTCGACAAGATCGAGAAGCTGGGAGGGGTCATACCGGCCCTCAAGAAGGGGTTCTTCCAGAAGGAAATCGCGCGCGCGGCGTACCGCTACCAGAAGGAGACGGACGACAAGGAACGGATCATAGTGGGCGTCAACGAGTACGTGGAGAAGAAGCCCATCGAGATCGCGCTCGTCGACATGGACCCGGAGGGCGAGAGAAAGCATCTGGACAGGCTCAACAGGCTCAAGAAGGAGAGGGACCAGAAGGAGACCGAGAGGAGCCTCGACAGGCTGAGGAGAGCCGCGGAGGGCGAGGAGAACGTGATGCCCTTCATACTCGACTGCGTGAAGGCCCATGCCACGCTCGGGGAGACCTGCGGCGTGCTCAGAGAGGTGTTCGGGGAGTACACGGAACCAATCATCTATTGAGGTGTATCAATGACGAAATTGAGAGTCTTGGTCGCAAAACCAGGGTTGGACGGTCATGATAGAGGCGCGAAGGTCGTGGCCCGCGCGCTCAGGGATTCGGGCGTGGAGGTCATCTACACGGGCCTTCACCAGACGCCAGAGCAGATCGTCGAGGCCGCCATCCAGGAGGATGTCGATGCCATCGGAATGAGCTGCCTCTCCGGCGCTCACATGACGCTTTTCAAGACCGTGATGGACATCCTCAAGGAGAAGGGGATTGACGACATCGTCGTGACGTGCGGCGGGATAATACCGGACGAGGACGTCACCAAGCTGAAGGAGATGGGGATCGCGGCGGTCTTCGGTCCGGGGACGCCGCTCCGAGATATCGTGGATTTCCACAGGAAAATCGCGGGGAAGTAGATGGAGCTAGTCGAGCGCCTGCTCAGAGGTGACAAGAGGGCGGCGGCAAAGGCGATATCGCTTCTGGAGGACTATGACAAGAAGGCGGCCGACGTCCTGGGGGCGATCTACCCTCACACGGGAAAGGCCCACATCATCGGGATCACCGGTCCGACGGGGACGGGGAAGAGCACACTCGTCTTCGCTCTGGCCAAGGAGTTCAGGAAGCGGGACAAGAAGGTGGGCATCATCGCCATCGACCCCACGTCCCCGTACACGGGCGGTGCGCTGCTCGGAGACCGGATACGGATGGGGAATCTGACCCTCGATGAGGGCGTGTTCATCAGGAGCATGGGCACTCGCGGGCACGCGGGCGGGACGTCGAGGGCGACCGCGGACGTGATCAAGGTGCTCGACGCCATGGGCATGCAGATAATCTTCGCGGAGACCGCCGGCGCGGGCCAGTCGGAGGTCGACATCGCGAGGATAGCGCACACGTCGATCGTCGTGGAGATGCCGGGCCTTGGAGACGACATCCAGGCCATGAAGGCAGGCATCCTCGAGATAGGCGACATCTTCGTCGTGAACAAGGCGGACCTGGACGGTGTGGACAGCACCTTGGCGAACCTCAGCCTTGCGGTCGAGCGGGAGAAGCCGAGCGGGTGGAAACCGAAGATGCTGCTGACCGTGGCGACGGAGGACAAGGGCATAACGGACCTCGCGGACCTGATCGAGGAGCACTACGACTTCCTCAAGGAGAGCGGGACGCTGGAAACCGAGCGTGTCGAGCGGGCGAAGGAGGAGCTCCGCGCGGCTCTGTCGCAGCACCTGTTCTTGAGGGTCCTGGAAAGGCCCGAGCTCATCGGGGAGTTCAACAACCTGGTCCAGATGATCGCCAAGAAGGAGATGGACCCGCACTCGGCGGCGGAGAAGCTTCTCGGATTGGCGGGGATCGCCTAGACCACTTCTCGGGAGCGGACGCGGGGGGATGACTTTGCCCTTGGTGTGCCGAATTAGAACGGAATGGTTGTCAAAAAAACACCCAGTAGAGAAAAAGGAGCGAGATGAACCCGGCCAGCACCAAGCCAATTGAGGCTGCCAGCAATCTGAACTCCCTCTCTCTGAAGGTCACGTGAACCGAAACCATTCCAATCATTATGACTGCCCCAGCGTACAGCAAGCCCCCGATGCGTGGACTGAAAGCATCCGCGTAGTATGCCACCACTGGTATGAGGGGCAACATGAGAGTTCCCACATGAAGCGGGAGAGTCACGCTTAGTTCATTCTTGGACCACCTCATGTTCAAGAAGACAACCAACCACACGGCCACCAACGTTGGGAAGTACACGAGCGCGAGAGTGAATTGCCAGAACCCCCTGTTCAGTAGTATCACAGCTGAAGCTGCAAAGCCATAGCCAGCTAGAGCTGTGAATTGTATCATCATTCGTCGATCGATGTCCATCTCCCTCCTCAAACTGTATCAGGGCGTGAGATTCAACACGAGGCAGGAGTACTTGAATCTTAGGTTCAACGGACGCGGGGGGATTTGAACCCCCGACAGCCAGCTTAGGAGGCTGGTGCCCTATCCAGACTAGGCCACACGTCCCAATGATGCAGAACGCACGAGATTATAAAACTGTGTCGAGGGGCTACTCTTCCGTCTCGGGCTCGGGCACCTCTTCGGCGGGAAGTTCCTCTGGTGCTCGCTCTTCCTCTGGGGCTTCCTCGCTCGGTTCATCTTCGACGGTTTCCTCATCATCCTTCGCCTCTTCAGCGGGGAGTTCCTCTGGTGTTCTCTCTTCCTCAGGAGCTTCCTCGCTCGGCTCGTCCTCGGCGGGCTCCTCCGTCTTCACGTACTCCTCGACAAAGCGTATGGAGTCGAAACCTGCGATGTCCCTCAGGTCGCTGACGACCCTGTACTTCGCGACGAACCAGAGCTCATCGTACTTGCAGACGTCCGGCAGCTTGATCATCACGTCCTCCCCGATGACCTTCACGTCGAACTCCTCCGGGTCGCCGTA
>JAGMAI010000042.1 GCA_023130895.1 Thermoplasmata archaeon | reverse complement strand
AAGTTCAGGTCGAGGCTCGCGATTATCCTCTTGTACCTGTTCCTTATGGTGACCTCTGTCACTCCTGAGACCTCGGCGACGTCCTTCTGCGTGCACGGCTGGCCGCATATCGCGGAGGAGATGTATATCACCGCCGCGGCGACGCCCGAGGGCGCCACACCGGACGCGAGCTCGGCCTGCTCGACGTCCTCCAGGATCTCCTTGGCCTTCCTCTGGACCTCCATGCCCAGCCTGAGCCTGTTGCAGAACCTCGGGATGTAGTCCGCCGGGCTCTGAGGCATCAGCTTCAGGTTGAGCTCCCGGGCGATCGTCCTGTACGTCCTCCCTATGCTCTTCCTGTCCACCCTGGCCTCGTTCGCCATCTCGTCCAGCGTTCTCGGAACCTTGCACTTCCTGCATGCCGCGTACAGGGTGGCCGCAACGACCTCGTCGATGCTCCTTCCCCTCACGAGGTTCTTCGAAGACGCCTTTCTGTAGAAGACGGCGGCCGTCTCCCTCACGTGCCTCGGGAGCCCCATCTTGGAGGCCATGGTGTTGATCTCCGTGAGGCCCTGGGCCAAGCTTCTCTCCCCCGCTTTCGACGTCCTGATCCTGTGCTGCCACTTCCTCAGCCTGTATATCTGCGACCTGGACTTGTGCGGGATCGCCTTGCCGTACGCGTCCTGATTCCTCCACCCGATCTGCGTGGAAAGCCCGTAGTCGTGGGACATTATGCTCAGTGGCGGTCCCGTCCGCTCGCGGCTCTCCCTCTGGTCGGAGTCGAAGGCCCTCCATTCTGGACCCTCGTCTATGATGGAATCAGAAAGCACGAGGCCGCAGTTGCCACAGATGACTTCCGCGCGCTCGTAGTCCCTAACTAGTCTCTCACATTGACATTCCGGACAAACAGTCCTCCCCTCGTCCGATTCCATAAGCTGATATAAAACTGACGTCTAACTATAAAAGGGTTGCTTGCGAAGAATTGACATTATGTCGAACAATCTCACCAAAGTTTAGGTTCTGGGAAGCTCGGAAGCTTTTGTCTTGGCAGTTCCTTGCAGTTTGGGGGGCGGACACATCCGAATCTGAGGAGGCGTTCGCGACCCTTACCGGTGGAGGCGACGTTCACCCGACTGGAAGCGCGAGTCAATTGATGAGCTGCCGGCCCCGCTCATCTCTTGTATCCGATCTTCCTGAGGAACTCCTTCCTCTCCTCGGCTTGCTCCTCGGTCTCGACTCCCTTCGGGCTCTCGCCGTCGATGACTCCCACGATCCCCCTGCCCTGCTCCGATTTGGCGACTATGACTTGCAGTGCGTTCGCGGTCGCCGCGAATATGCCGCAGACCTCTGGCACGCTCTTGATCCGCGGAAGCAGGTTAATCGGATAGGCGCCCCGCATGAGGAGCACGAACGTGTGGCCCGCTCCGATCCTCTCCGCGTTCTTGACCGCCAAACCTCTGAGCTCGTCATCCGTCCCGTCCGATCGGATGAGGCACTCCGCGGACGCCTCACAGAAGGCGATGCCGAACTCGACGCCTGGAACGGACGTGACGACGGCCTCGTAGATGTCCTCCACGGTCTTGATGAAGTGCGTCTGGCCCAGGATGAGGTTCACGTCATCGGGCTTCTCGACCTGTACTGTCTCGAGCTCCATGTTCCGAGAATCGCGTTCCCGCTAAAAAGGATTGCTCAACAAAGCCTTTATCGGTGTCCTGCCGATTCACGGACGATGTTCTACCTCGGCCCCGCGGGCGCCCCGCTCGACGCGAAGGGGATGGAGGACGGCCTTCCCATGCTGAAGGAGATGGGGCTCAACGCCATGGAGGTCCAGTACACGCGCGGGATCCAGACGAAGCTGGAGACGGCGGAGAGGCTGGGGAGGATCGCGAAGGAGAACGGCATCCGCATAAGTTGCCACGCACCATACTATATCAATCTCAACTCCAGGGACAGGGGCGTGCTCAAGAAGAGCTGCACGTGGATCCACCGCACCGCCGAGATGATGAACGCCTGGGGCGGGTACATGCTCGTGCACCATCCGGGCTTCATGCACGGGATGAAACCATCCGCTGTCACGAGGAACGTCAAGAGGAGGCTGGCGGGCTGCGTGAAGCGCATCCGGGACGAGGGCTGGGAGATGTTCATCGGCCTCGAGATGACGGGCAAGCTGGCGGGGTTCGGGACACTGGACGAGATCATCAGGATCTGCCAGGACATCGAGGGCGTTTACCCCGTCATCGACTGGGCTCATGCCCACGCCCGCGACCAAGGGCGCTTCAAGACGGTGCAGGACTTCGAGGACCTCCTCCGGGAGTACGAGGAGTTCACGACGGATTTCCTCCACTGCCACTTCAGCTGCATAGAGTACGGTGAGAGGGGGGAGAAAAGGCACCTCGAGATCGAGGCGAGGTCGCCTGACTTCGCGAAGCTGGCAACGGTGCTGAAGAAGCGGGAGTACGACGTGACGATCATAAGCGAGAGCCCCGTCAGGGACAAGGATTCACTGAAGATGAGGCGCATTCTCGGGTTGTAGCATCTTGGCGGACCGAACGCTCCAGGCGAGAGGCTGAGTGCGCCGCCCGAGCCCTTGAGGGGAAAGGGGCCAAAACGCCAATTCGTGAAATGGGAAAGAAAGGTCAGCAGGACTTTCCAGAATGTCAAGTATTCTTTGCATGCAAGGAACATGTCGAAAGCGTCTTAATATCTGACATCCATTTTTCATAGGACCCATGGTTTGTGAGCGGATCTCTGCATCGCTCCGAGACGGGTCGAATGATTCTGTGGAACAACAGTCGAAGCAGTCCACGCCGGAAAGGACACGAAACGTGCACGATTCGTCGCTCGTCCACCAGTCAGATCCTTCCGACAGCTACTGGATCCTAACGTTGGGGAATCACCTCCTAAGAATCCGAAAATGGTTCTACGGAGCGGTAGAAGTAGGTCCTCGGTTTTTTGACCTAACTCTTCTTGAGCAGGGATCCGCCCCAAACCTACTACTGGAGAATGAACAATGACAAGATGGGAAGTTCTTAAGGAACATGTGCATGACGTGAGAAGGTTGAGAAATCTGGCTATGCTTCTCCGGGTGATCGAGTCGCACTTCAAAGGGGAAGTGAAGATGGAGAAGAACCTGACGGAATACATGGCCAAGAAGTACCGGTGGGGAAACAAGACAACGAGGAAGAATCTGGACATCCTCGTGAACCTCAGGCTCCTGAAGTGCTTGAGGAGCCCGAAGGACCACTGGACCAAGATCTACTACTTACTCGACTCTTAAGTCGCCCCTTCCTCCTGGGGACTACATTGTTTGGGGGAGGCCTCACGGCCTCATAGGGTGGGTGGGATCGGTTTTATTCAGGTAGTAGAACATGCGGTCTCCCAGGGGATTCTTGGCGACAAACGAGGAGCTGGTTGCGATTTCCTCCAGCTTCTTCACCTTTTTTCCGCGGAACGGAGACCCGTGAGCCCGTACTTCTCTTGATGGCTGAGAATCAATTCGCGGTTCTTGCACCGAGATAGTCGGCGCTTCCCAAATCCGCTCAAACCCCTCGAAGGCGACCTCGCTCCTTATCCGTGCGTGGTATCTCTGTGTGGTCTCGATGCTTGTGTGCCTGAGCATCTTGGAGATGGGCACCTGCCTCGGGTTCATCCCCACAGAGGCTGGAAAGAAGATGCTCATTACCCTCATTGACATGCTGAGGGCGATGTGCGTCCAGTGCCTCGTGTTTTGGGCGGAGAGCCAGAAAGCTCTCTCTAGCCCTCGTCTAGTTCCCTTGTACACGAAGCTGCACCTGAACACACATTCCGTGACAGCTCCTCGGCTTGTCCTAGATTCCGGGAACTGCGAAAGGATTAACTACATTCAACGCTTGCCTGTGCCGTTGCGGTGGTGGAACTTTTTAATCCCTCCACAACATCTGCCATCGCGACCCACCGTCTCCGCTCTGCGAACCGGAGGGGATTTGAACCCATACGGGTTTGGAACCCAAAAGATAGAGGCAAGACGGAAGCCAACGACGATTCGGTATTATCGCTCACGCTCTTGTGAGGGCTTGCTCTACTGTGCGATCTCGTGTGTTGCCGAAGGAACCGTGATGCGGATGCAATCAGGATGGGTAGAAGACCGCGACTACACTCCCCCTCCAGAATTGGTCGTCAACAGCCCCGGTATCGAACATCGCCCCATTCACGTAGAATGTGTAACTTCCTGGAGTCACTGAAAAGACATTCTGGGGGGTGGCAGTCCTCCAAATCGCCGTGTCGCTTGGGTTGCCCTCGGAGATAGTCTCCTGATAGCGATAATCAGCGGGTTGAGAACACTCTGTCGGCGAATCCGCAATCATGACGACCCAAACATCATCAGTCCCTGCTGTATGGACCATGCTTAGCCACGTCGTTGCGCTGACGACAACATACCCGTCGGAGGGTACGTCGATCGTGACACTCAATCCGAAGTGCGTGCATGTCGCCCACATTTCAATGGTCACATGAGTGGCACTTGAGGCATAGGCCATAAGTGATCCCGGGCCAGGCGGTCCTTGTATTCCCTGTATTCCCTGCGGCCCGTCCGGTCCCTGTGGTCCTGCGCAGTCCAGCACATCCACGACGAGGTCCCCGTTTATGTCTTCATCTGGGAGATCTCCTGTTCCGTTTCCGTTGAGGTCCCAGCAGGCCGCGCCGTCCGCGCCACTGGGTCCTTGAGGTCCAATTGGTCCCTGTGCACCATCGCTTCCATCGCTTCCATCGTCTCCATCATCTCCAACCAGCCCCTGCGGTCCTATTTCGCCCTGCGGGCCCTCTTCACCTACCGGTCCAGGGAACGCAACCATCCCGACCAAGGCCAAAGCCAACGCAATGACAGCGATGACAAGTCCAGGTTTGGAGACGTCCGTCCTTCGGGGCGGAGTGGCTACAGGGGCCACTGGAGCCGGCATTGGGGCAGCCGACGGCGCTCCACTAACGGGCTCACTCACATGTCCTTGTGGTTCACTCATATCATAACATCCTCCTCCTCAACTGAGGTAAACTGACATCACTCTATCTCGTAAAAAGGTTCTGTAACGTGGAGGCTGGGAAAACTTTGGGGTAGAAACGTCGCCGCCTCATAGGGTGGGTGGGATCGGTTTCTTCAGATAGTAGAACATGCGGTCTCCCAGGGGGCTCTTGGCGACAAACGAAGAGCTGGTTGCGATCTCCTCCAGCCTCTTCACCTTTTTTCCGCGAAGCGGGGATCCGTGGATCCCGTGCCTTTTCCGCGCGATGCGGAAGCCGAGGTCCTTGACCAGCCTCTCGAAGGTCGAGTGCCCGAAGAAGAAGACGTGCGGTGGATAGTGATAGGACCACCACGCGGGCCCTCGGAGCCTGGCAAGCGCGCTCTCGGAATCCGGCGTCGAGACGACGAGCAACCCGTCCCGAGCGAGCATCGTGCCGACCTTCTTCAGCGCCTCGGCGGGGCGGTAGAGATGTTCGATGACCTCGTACATGGTAATGAGGTCGAACTCAAGCGGGAACTTCACCTCTGCGATGCTGCTCACGACCACGTCGATCCCCTTCTGCCTCGCCAGCTCGGCCCGCTGCGTATTGATCTCCACGCCGTGCTTCTGCCAGTCGCCGCCGAGCATCGTGAGGAAGGCCCCGTCCCCGCATCCGACGTCCAGGGCGTTGCCGCCGTTCGGCGCGAGCTCCCCGATCGTCTCCACCTCGAGCTCCCACTGAGGGTGCCTCTCGAAGTCCCGGCGTTTGGCCTTCTGATACTCCAGTTCGGCAGCCTCGAGCTCATCGATCTCGGGCGGGTCGGCAACCTGGACGACGCCGCAGGATCCACACCTGACGATCTCGCGGTCCTTGGCGGGGAAGAGTCTAGAGGTCTGCCCGCCGCAAATCTGGCACTCCATCAGAACGAGGGAAGTGCTGGGAATAGAAAAGGCTTGTGGGGCGCTGTCGACCCAGGGTGCCAGCAACAAGTATAAATCGGAGGAGGGAAAACACCCCATGAATGGAGGACAAGCGCCGCGCCCTCATAGCCCTCGTTCTTCTCTCTCC
>JAGMAI010000041.1 GCA_023130895.1 Thermoplasmata archaeon | reverse complement strand
TTGTACGGGAGGGGCCCGCCCGGCCTACCGGTTGCACCACTCATCAAACTGTGGAACCTGGCTCTGTCGAGCTCGACGCACACGACCGAGGGCAGTCTCTCAGTGATCACGCGCCTTACCTGGTCCTTGATGTCGAAAACATGGCCCACACCGACGAGCGTGATCATCCAATCGATGATTCCACCCGTCTCTATTTAACTATTCCTTCAGAATCCGTGCCTGCCAACCAATGGAACGAAGACGCAGCCACCGTGCGACTTCTTCTTGATCCTGCCTCGCTTCTTCGTGCCGAGGACCAGGTCCTGCAGGTACGTCCCGCCGACGGGAATCAGGAGCTTCCCTCCCTCCTCCAGCTGGTCCACGAGAGGCTCAGGGATCGCCGGCGCGGCGCACGTCACGAATACGCGCTCGTACGGCGCGTGCTCAGGAAGCCCGAGAGAACCGTCCGCCACGATGATGCTCACCCTCTCGGACAACCCGACCCTCTCCAAGGCCGACCTCGCCTTCAGGGCCAGTCCCTCGATCCTCTCAACGGAGTAGACCGTTCCTTTGCGCCCGATGATCTCGCCGACCAAGGCCGCGTGGTATCCAGACCCGCCTCCCACTTCGAGCACCTTCTGCCCGTCCCGCAGGTCGAGAGCCTCGAGCATGATGCCCACCATGTGGGGAGCGGATATCGTCTGGCCATCGCCTATAGACATGGGAGAATCCACGTAAGCCATCTTGCCGATGTCCACGAAGTAGTGCCGGGGTATCTTCCGCATCGCTTCGACGACTCTTGGCGAATGGATGTGCGCCGCTCGGATGAGCTTCTGAACCATGCGTTCCCTCTCCTCCTCGTAGCTCATACACGCAGCTCCATCCACACCTCGGCGAACCTGTCCACCAAGTCATCGAGGAATGACGATTTATAAGTTATCAGTATCCTAGCCACCTCATCTTCGTCCTTTATCGAGTAGTGCGTCTTCCTCTGCTCTTTCCTCTCCCGCAGGATCCCCACGCTCCTCATCTTGCTGAGGTGGAAGGAGAGCGTGGACTTCGATATCCCGAGCTCGCTCCTCAGGCCGTCGAAGGAAACCTCGGACTCGAGGAGGGCTCTGATGGCTATCTTCCGCGGGATCCTCTGCCTCATCAGACCCAGGAGTCTCCTGTCAAGGAAGTCGACCTCCTCGCCGACGTAGAAGCGCCTCAGCCTCCCGTCCATCTCGCTCGACAGCAGCCCCTTCCTCTCCAGATAGTTCAGGTGATACTCCAGCACGCCCATCTCCATCTCCAAGTTCTTCTGGATCTCCCTCAGGTATGTCCCAGGATACCTCGAGACATAGTCATAGATGCGCTTCCGGTTCTCGAGATCCAGGGCTTCCCTCATGGCCCCTCACTTCTTCGCGACAGCGAAATAGAACATGACAACGGCGACTAGCTGGAGCAGGAGATAATGCCAAGGGATCCCCCAGTCCTCCCAGAGACCCTCGGTTGAGACGGCGATCAGGAGAATGATGCCCTGAATGAGAAAGACGAGGAAGGCCATGGA
Source organism: Thermoplasmata archaeon (assembly GCA_023130895.1). GTDB lineage: Archaea > Thermoplasmatota > Thermoplasmata > RBG-16-68-12 > JAGMCJ01 > JAGMCJ01. The sequence goes on along the minus strand of JAGMAI010000041.1, from coordinate 5,178 downwards.
GACCAGCAGCAGCTTTGGATTTCTCACCCTGACGTAGCTCACGGAGGACGCGATGAGCATTATCAGGGAGAAGCCGAAGAGCAGCACGACGAGAAGGGTTTCCAGCAACATGGTATCTCTTGGTGAACGGACTGAGCGTAAAAAGGTTTTTTCCTTCTCGACCACGTCTCGACGCTCAGAACGAATCGGGCGTCGCGCCTATAACGCCTCTGTTCGACGTTTGTACCAAATCCAATATAAGAGCGGTCTATCCATTCACTTCCGAGGCTTTTCTATTATTCTGCCCACATAATAGAACCTCCCCCAATCGGGGGAGGGAGCCTCCTCCATTCTTTTTTGAATGGAAAAGCAGGTTGGTGCGATGAAGTTCCGACTAACGATCACGGCCGTCCTGGTGGCTCTTCTGCTGCCCTTTTCCACGCTGAACGTTTCCGCAGGGCCCAACGGCATGGACCTTCAGCAGAACCCAGACGACACCTTCTCCATCAGCGGAGACTTCATCAGGCTCGAGTACAACGGCGACTCGTCGCCGACCTTCGACTCGGTTGGCGTTTCCAAGAGTTCCGTGGTTCCCGCGTTTGAGCCACTCTTCGAATCGATCGATGTTCAGAACTTCTTGTCCATATCCGACCCCGCGGTCGATGGGGGACGCGTGGAAGTGTCCAGCAGTGACATGGTCATGGAGTTCCACAACAACCCAATGGCAACGATGAGCTTCGAGGCCACCGACGAGGGTCTTGTGACGTTCACGTTCGAAGAGGAGATCGGGGCCATTGTCGATGCGGGGCTGGCCCGAGTGGGAAAGGGAGGAACGACGGGCGAGCTTGTGGTCATGGGCGACGCGATCCTGGAGAAGTCCTTCAATCAGATTCGCCTCCGGATGGGCGACGGCGATCGGTGCTTCTTCCGCGCGTCCGTTGTGGCGGATGAGTTCATCGGACACGAGATCTCGACGGGCACGATCCTCGGGGAACTGTACATGATGCAGATAGGGGAGAACGTCGTCTCAGACCCCATCCAGTATCAGTCAGTCTCGATGTCGCCCTCGTTCGTGTCGACCGAGAAGGCGGTCGTCGACGTCTCCGGTGACTTCCCGGCCGGTGGAGTGGTCGTCCTGACCCTCGACAGAGCGATGTTCAGCGTTCCCGCTCAGGGCATTCACGTTCACATCGATGAAACCGAGACGGCGAGAGCGGACGACCTCGACCGGATTCTCGCGGGAGGTGACGATCCAGCGTTCTTCGCCTCCCAGAACGAGGACACGCTCGAAGTGTTCGTCTACCTTTCGCACTTCTCGGACCACAAGATAGTCCTCTCAGGAGCAGGAGAAGCCGCCTTCCCCTGGAGCAGTCTGGCGGCGGTCCTCGGAGCCTCATTCGTGCTTCTTGTGGCAACAGCTTTTCTCTTCAAGAGGAAGGACTAGGCGAACGTCCTCTTGATCGGAGCCGCGTAGATCCTCAGGATGTCCTCGGCCCTCGCTTTCCCATCCTTTATCAGCCGGTTCCTCACCTTTATCTTGCGGATGACCGCCTTGATCCTCCCGAACTCCACCATGTCCCCGGTGTAGAACTCCTCGTCCGGGGAGGCCTCGATTTCCTTCGTGATCGTCCGCCCCGCCCTGGTTATCGAGAACCTCACGACGACCTTGTCCATCCTCTTGGCCCAAAGCGTATCGATATCGGAGGAAAGGGCCTCCTCAGGCCTTCGACCTTCCCGCTCTATGCCAGTTATCACGATCTGCCCGGCCTCGAAGATGAACCTGTCCCCCTTCCTCACGATCAGTTTCGGGTCGAGCTCGATGGATTTCTTCTCGGAAGCCTCACCCTTGCTCACTATGATCGGAACGGTCAGTGGCCTGGGCTCACTGATCCTCTCCCTTCTGGTCTGCCCGCAGTTCGTGCAACGGACGAGACCCTCCAGGACAATCTCCTTTCCCTCGGAGATCCTGCCCTTGACGATCCTGTGTGGCTTTTCCCCGCAGTTGGGACAATCGAGAATCAGGGCGGAAGGCACGCGCACGATTCGTCATGATTCCGGACGGTATTATTCTTTTCTCCTCATCTTCATGGACCAGCCGCAGTCGGAATAGACCCTCCACCCTTTGGACTGCAGCGACCCGCCGCACTCTGGGCATCTGGCCATTTGCAGGAACTGGTCGAGCCAGGCCCGTCTGACATCCTCCACGGACTCTCCTTCGATTTTCCGCAGGATGGCCTTGAGCTCGTTGGTGACCGCGAGCTCTTCGAGGCCCGCCAAGTGGGGGACCTCTTTCTCGGGCGAGCCGATCCTCATGATCAATGGCGCAAGGAGAATCCCCGCCGCCAGACCCACCAGATGCGCCTCGTGTGCTATGTGGCTGTTCGGGTTCAAGGCGAAGACCGTCTCCACCGCGATTATGATGGCCACCACGAAAGGAACGCGCATCGGGGGAAGTGGCAGCATCCTGATCTTCACCATTGGATACAGAACCGCGAAGGCTCCCAGTATCCCAGAGATCGCTCCCGAGGCTCCGAGGACGAAGACGCGTTCGTTCAGATGCATCAGACCGAATGCGAGCGTGCCGATTATTCCAGTGACGACGTAGATGACCGCGAACCTCGGGGCGCCGATCCTCTCCTCGAGGAGCGGGCCTATCAGTATCAGCGCTATCATGTTGAATATCAGATGAAAGAAGTTCGCGTGAAGGAACATGGACGTGAAGAGGGTGTACGAGCTCGCAGGCACTGTGAGGTGGACTGGCTGGAAGGCCAGCTCCAGGACGAGAGGCGAGACGTCGAGCCAGGACTCCATGACCTCAATCGCGAAGACCGCGCCGATGACAGCTGCCATGGCCAGGCTGAATGGGGCTCTCCTCACCAACGAGAAGATGATGCCTCCGAGAACCACCGCGACCACGACGGGGGTGAGCGGGCTCATTCGTCAGCAAGATGGTCGAGGGATATATTAACTCAGTGAGTTGCGGACGATCTCCGCGACCTTGGTGCCCGCCTTCCCATCCCCGAAGGACTCCCTTCTCGCACCCAACGCGGCTTCCGACGTGACCGCGCTGACGATCTTGTCCCCGTCCGCACCCACGAGGATGTTCCAGCCGTCCTCGAGCGTTTCCGGCCATTCCGTCTCCTCTCTCAGGGTGACGCACGGCTTCTCCAGAAGATACGCCTCTTTCTGAACCCCACCGCTGTCCGTCAGGACCTTCCTGCATCTCACGAGAAGCGCCAAGAAGTCCGTGTAGCTGAGCGGGTCCGTGATGTTCACGTTGTCTCCGACGTGTTCTTCTAGACCGAACCTCTCAATGGCGGTCGTCGTTCGCGGATGCGCCGGGAAAACGACATCCGCGTCCAGGCTGGAGACGGCGTCGAGAATCGCGCGGAGGTTGCTCTCGTCCTCGGTGTTCTGCGGTCTGTGCAGGGTCATGAGATGGAATCCGCCTTCCCCGAGTTCCATCTCGGGGAGGACTTCTCTGTTCCTCGCCGCGGAGAGGAACTTCTCGAGCATGTCCTTCATAACATCCCCGACGAGATGCACGTCCGTCACTATCCCCTCCCTTTCCAGGTTGTCCACCGCCGTCCGAGTGGGGCAGAACAGCAGCCCCGAGAGATGATCCGTCAGCACCCGGTTGACCTCCTCTGGCAATGACCTGTTGTAGCACCTGAGGCCTGCCTCGATATGGGCGACCTTGATCCCAATCTTGGCGGCCGCCAGGGAACCCGAGAGCGTGGAATTCGTGTCTCCATGGACCAGTACGAGTTCAGGCCGCTCCCTGACGAGGACGTCCTCGATCCCCTTGAGCATCTTGGCGGTCTGCACCGCATGCGTTCCGGACCCGACACCCAGGTTGTAGTCTGGTTCTGGCAGGTCGAGGGTCTCGAAGAACACCTTGCTGAGCTCGTAGTCGTAGTGCTGCCCCGTGTGTATGACGACCTCCTCGGCGAACTCCCTCAATTCGCTCGTCAGAGCGGCCGCCTTGATGAACTGTGGCCTTGCCCCAACGATCGTGGCGATCTTCATCTCGCTTCGACTATGCCTCTCGGTATTTAACTCTTCTTTCCTCGTTCTCCATTGGAGGGTTCATTCTCAAATCCGATAATGACGTTGGAAAGCTTGATATACACACCGATTTTTCGTGCTGACGTAGCATGCAGTTTGAACCAGGACTAGAGTATCTCGCCACGTTCATCGCCTTCTCGGCGTCGCTCGTCGTGGCCATCGTCGCCCTTCCCCCCCTAATCAGGAAGATGAAGGAAGGGAAGATGGTTGGCTCAGACGTCAACAAGCCGGAGAAGCCGCAGGTCGCGGAGCTTGGTGGGATAGCGGCGGTCTTCGCCTTCTCGATTTCTCTCTCGCTGATGGTCGGTGCCATAAAGTTCATGGGCGATCTGTACGAGCCCCCCTTCCTGGCGGCGATCAGCGTCTTCTTCATCGCGTCGATGATCGGGCTCATCGACGATATCTCCAAGATATCTCAGCGGACGAAGGCCGTCACTCTGGTATTCGCCAGCCTTCCCCTCATGCTCGTTCATTTCGGGGCCGAACAGGTCGTCTTTCCGTTCGACCTCATAATCGACGTCAACTACTGGCTCTACTGGCTCATGCTCGTCCCAATCGGAATAACTGGTGGTGGCAACGCTATCAACATGTCCGCAGGCTACAATGGACTCGAGAGCGGCCAAATCGTGGTCATCTCCGCCTTCCTTCTCCTCATCGTCGGGCTGGGGAACCCGACGAGCTATGCCCTTCCCATCTTCGCTTCGCTTCTGGGATGTTCCCTCGCCCTCTACTACTTCAACAGATACCCCGCCAAAGTCTTCGTCGGTGATATCGGGACCCTCGGCATGGGTGCGGCGCTCGCGGCGGGCGTAATCATCGGGAACATCGAGTTCTTTGGCGCCATATGCCTGCTTCCCGCGTTCTACGAGGTTGCGGCGACTCTGTACTATCTCCGTGCGGGGAACAGCAACCGGCGGGAGGCCTGCCAGAATCCGGTGATAGACTCCCAGGGAAGGTTGTCGCCCCCCAAAGGGTCCGAGAGGTATACGCTCGCGTACCTCCTGCTCAGCGTCAGGCCCATGACCGAAAGGAAGTTGGTCCTCGTCATCCTCGGACTCTATGCCGCCTCGGGCCTCATCGCACTCGTGCTGAGCGTGGTCTGATGAAAGGAGCCGCAAGGTCCCGTGGTGG
>JAGMAI010000040.1 GCA_023130895.1 Thermoplasmata archaeon | reverse complement strand
GCAAGTCCCGAGACTCGAATGCGGATGCGTTATTTCAACCTTGGCGGTTCGACACCATTTTATCCACGTTGCCGCTTTGGTCATGTCAGTCATGATCCGAACGGAGGAGCTGACGAGGACGTTCAACGGCACCGTCGCCGTGGATAGCCTGAGCCTCGAGGTCTCCGAGGGCGAGGTCTTCGGCTTCATCGGCCCGAACGGCGCGGGGAAGACCACGACCGTGCGCATCCTCTGCTGCCTCATAGGCCCCACGAGCGGGAGGGCCTTCATCGGGGAGAACGAGTGCGGGCGGGAGCCGGACTCCATGAACATCAGGCAGATGGTCGGCCTGCTTCCCGAATCGCCCGGGCTGTACGAGCGCCTGAGCGCGTATCGCAACCTGGACTTCTACGGCCAGCTGTACGGCGTCAAGGACGGCGAGCGGGCCGAGCGGATAAAGGACCTCCTCACGATGCTCAAGATCTGGAAAAGGAAGGACGAGGCCATCTCCACGTTCTCGAAGGGAATGAGGCAGAAGATCGCGATAGCCCGCGCGCTCGTGCACAAGCCCAGGCTACTCTTCCTGGACGAGCCCACTGCGGGGCTGGACCCGGAGGCCGCGAGGACGGTGCGCCGGTTCATACTCAACCTGAAGAAGGAGGGCGGGACGATATTCCTCAACACGCACAACCTGTACGAGGCCGAGCGTCTGTGCGACCGCATCGGCGTGCTGAATACACGCCTGATAGCCGTCGGTTCCCCCGAGGAGCTCGCACGCAGGTACTGGGGCAGGACGACCGCCTTGCGGGTGAAGATGCTCACCCCCCGGATCGCGGAGGCCGTGAAGAGCCTGGACTTCGTCGTGAACGTGCAGGAGCAGGACGGGCAGCTCCTCATCTCGCTCGATGATCCGGACGAGAGGAACCCGGCGATCGCGAGGGCGGTGATGGAGAACGGCGGCGAGATCCAAAGCATCTCCGAGTTCAAGCGCGGCCTGGAGGAAGTGTACTTGAAGCTGATAGGTGGGTCCACGTGAGGTTCGACAAGGTCTGGATCGTCGCACGGAAGGACATGGCCGAGCTCAGGACGAACAAGTACGTGCTCTATACGCTCGTCTTCATGCCGGTCATCATGGCCGTCGTCATCCCCTTCAGCTTCCTGCCCGTCATATACACGGGGGCCTTCGAGACCTCCGGCGAGCAGGTCGAGCTAGACCTCACTCCGAGCGTCACGTTCGCGGACCAGAAGATAAACCGGACGATGATCGTGAACGCCATCATAGAGAACTGCACGATCAGGAGCTCGTACATCTACGCCTCGCGCATATTCAACTCCACGCTGCTCGACACGAGGGTGAACGGGTCCGAGCTGGTCAATGTGTCCGTCGCGGACGTCAGCGTCATACGGAACTCGAACCTCTGGAACGTGGACGTGTCCCCGTCATCGACGACGGTGAACTGCGCCTACGTCGACGAGGACCCCAACGATGTCAGGATCTTCGTGGACATCGTGCTGAACAGCATGATACTATTCTTCATGATGATCCCTGCCGTCATCCCGACCGTCATCGCTTCGTACAGCTTCGTCGGTGAGAAGACCAACAAGAGCCTGGAGCCGCTCCTCGCGACGCCGACGACGGACGGGGAGCTCCTTGTCGGGAAGTCGCTGTCGATATTCATCCCCACGATGATAGCGACCTTCATCTCCTTCGTTGTCTTCACGATAATCATCGACGTCGGGACGTACCCAGTGCTCGGTTTCTATCCCGTTCCGACGCCCGTGTGGGTCTATTCGGTCTTCGTCCTCGGACCGCTGTTCGCGATAATGAGCATCGCGCTGAACGTCTACGTCTCGGCGAAGGTGACCGATGTCCGCGCCTCACAGCAGTTCGGAAGCCTGGTCATCATGCCCCTAGTCCTGCTGATGGTCCTGGCCATAATGGGCATCATATCGCTGAGCATCGGGTACCTGCTCGTCTTCACGCTCTTCGTGGCACTCATCGACGTCGGCATCGTGTACCTCAGCATCAAGACGTTCAAGAGAGAGGAGATACTGGTCAGGTGGAAATGATCACTTGTGGAGCGATTCGCCATCCACGTCGCGCGCGGCCTCGAAGAATATCTCGGAGACCGTTGGATGCGGGTGGATAGTCTTCCCGATCTCCTCGTAGGACAGACCCAGCCTCGCGGCGAGAACCAGCTCCTGCATCATCTCCGTCGCGTGCGGGGCGATCGCGCACCCGCCAAGAATCCTCTTGGTCTTGGCGTCCGTGATGATCCTTGCGAAGCCGTCCCTTTCGCCCGAGATTCTTGCGCGGGCGTTGGCAACGAGCGGGAACTCGCCTATCCGCAGATCGAAGCCCTTCTCCTTGGCCCGCTCCTCGGTCAGGCCGAACGAGGCGACCTCGGGGAAGGTGTAGATGCATCTCGGGATGTAGTTGTACTCCATCTTGGCGGGCGTCCCAGTGATGTTGAGCGCCGCCACCTCGCCCTCCGCCCAGGCGGAATGCGCCAGCATGGGCTCGCCGGTGACATCGCCGACCGCATAGATGTGCGGGACAGCGGTCTGCATGCGCTTGTTGACGACGACGCCCATCTTGCCGAGCTTGACGCCCAGCCTAATCAGCTCTTCAGGCACATTCGGCGCCCGCCCGACGGACAGGAGGACCTTGTCCGCCTTAATCTCTGTCCCCCCGCCCAGGCTCGCGGTGCACTCCTTGCCGGAGATGTCGATGTCGCTGATAGCCACGTTCGTGTGGATGTCGACTCCCCGCCGCCTAAGTATCTTTTCCATCGTCTGACCGACGACCGCGGTCTCCATAGGCAACAGGTTGGGCAGGATCTCGACAATCGTGACCTTCGAACCGAATGTGCCGAAGATGCTCGCGAACTCCACGCCGATCGAACCGCCGCCGATGATGAGGAGGGACTCTGGAACGTAATCCAGGTTGAGCAGGCCCCTTGAGCTGAGTATCATCTCTCCGTCGCACGCGATGTTCGGGAGGTCCCTCGTGGACGAGCCAGTTGCGATGACGATGTTCTTCGCCTCGACGGCGCCCTCGTCCGTTCCCGAGACCTCGATGACGTTCGCCTCTGTGACCTTCCCATGCCCGCGAAGGAGGCTCACGCCCGCCTGGTCGAGCAGCTGCTCGATCCCCTTGCGCGACCGCTTGGTGGCGACGTCGGCGTTCTTCTTCGCTTTCCGGAAGTCCGGCCTGGGATCGCAATCGACTCCCATGCGTTCGCTGGACCCTGCCTCGTGGAGGATCCTCGCGGATTCCAGAAGCGCCTTCGTCGGGATGCAGCCAACGTTCGTGCATGTCCCGCCAACATCGCCCTCTTCAACGATCGCTACATCCTTCCCGAGCCTTGCCAGCTTCAGCGCGCAGTAGTACCCGCCAGGACCTGAGCCGATGATGACAGCATCCTTCATGGGAATCGAGTGTAGGTAGTGGAATGTCGGATATATATCTGATTGCGGGGCGCAGTGCCTCGGGGTGCTTCCTTGAGTCAGCACTGCCACTACGACTTCTCTTGGCGGGCCTGCCGTGAGGCGATGCTAAGCTGAGACCTGCTGGTGAGTTCAGGTTCGCGCTGGAAATCCTTGTCGACTGTCATGGGGATCCAGATAGTCCACAATGTCGTAGTTCAATATGGACAACGACATTCCGATGAAGAAAAAGATCAGAGGAGAAATCTCTGAACCTATAGGGATTGATTTCCTCCCTCTTTCCTCTGGATTCTTTTGTTGAGAATGAAGAGCACAGACAATGTGACCGCTATCACCAAAGCGACTGCTATCAGAATCCAGATGCCTTCGAGGACGAAGTCCCCTGTATCCTGGTTCCTGACTATTATTACTACATGACCCACGTCAGAGTAGTTTGATCCGTCATATGAGCGAGCGTAGATGATGTGTTCTCCATCCGATAGAGTCATCGTATCCCAGTAGAGCCAAAAACGGAAAGAGGGAGGATAGGTCGCGATAGCCTCCGTCCAGTTTCCATCGTCTATCCTTACTTCGACCTTTTCTGGGAGCCCTTCCACACTGTACGCCATTACTCCGACACGAATGTGGCCGGTTATCGTCTCACCGAATGTCGGATTGACTATTGTGCAGATAAGAGAAGGCTGAAGCTGAGGTTCTCGAGGGACAACCAAGGGATACAGGTCCTTCGCGAGTCCTCCCGGGATATCGTGAGGCGCGTCGCCTATTCCATCACTACCGGATTGGTTCTGACCTGGACCGCCTTTTTCGTCAACATATGGATAGTCGCTCCAGTAGTTACCACCTGAAGGATAGCCATTGTCAAAGAGATTACCTTTGCTGTCGTCATGTGCCTGTTCTCCATTGTCTATGAAGGAATTGTGGTAGAAACTATTCGCCTGTGACAGGCGGAGGCTGACGCCAATATTGCCGTTCATAGAGACGTTGTTACTGGCGACTACGTTCCCGTTGCTGTTTGAGAATTCCATTCCAATCTCGTTGTCGTTAACGGAGTTCCTCACAATGATGTTCGAGTTGCTTTCTGTGACATATATGCCGTGATGGCTACTTGAGGAGATCAGATTCCTGTCAATCGCGGTTCCATTTGCGAATGTTAGAGATATACCAAACTCATCATTCCTGGTGATAGTGTTACCGGCGATGATATTGCCTTGCGAGGACTCAATGTCAAGACCTCCTTGACTATCTGAGACGATATTGTCGGTTATCACATTGTCTCTGTCCCACCGGAGGAGATGGATGCCAGTGATTTCGCAGAAGCGCACCTCATTTCTCGCCACAGTGTTGTATGATGAGTTACGGAGAAAGATGCCCACTTTCTCATCAGAGACCATGTTGTTGATGATTGTATTGAATCCGCTCCACTCAAGATAGATGCCCCGTCTCTTGTTGTGAGAGATGCTATTGTTTTCGATAGTATTGCCATCGGTGCGAAGGAATATGCCATCAAACTCGTTACCAGTGACGGTGTTGTCGGCAATGATGTTATACCAAGAATCCACGACAAGCCTTATGCCGTGTGCGTTGTCCCAGACGCTGTTGCTGCTTATGACATTCCTATGAGAGAACCACGACGAGATGCCGGCAACGGTATTGGAGAATACATTGTTGTTGGTGATCATGTTGTGGTTGGAAGACTGATTAAGAAGAATGCCATAGCGATTCTTGGAAACGTCATTCACGGAGACGATATTGTAGACAGCGTCTGAGAAGTAGATGGCCTGAGAGTTGTCAGTTAGGCTGTTGTGAGAAACCGTATTGTTATCAGAGTCAGTGATTCGGATGCCCAAACCGTTGACGAACATAGCGTTGCCAGATACAACGTTTCTGTCTGAGTCTGATGTAAGGTGAATTCCGATGCGATTTTTCCAGAAAGTGTTGGAGACAATCGTGTTGTTGTCCGAGGAATAAGCGTAGATGCCATTGCCATTATTGGAGAAGTTGCAGTCTGCAACATAGCAGCCCCAACAACCATGGAGTCTCAACCCAGCATATGATTCACGATAGGAGATCCCCTTCATGAATGTGAACCCCGTGATACTTACCCGGTCAGTAGACACATAGGCGACATCATCCGCTCGACTAGCTTTCACAATCGTCTCCTCTCTGTTCTCGCCAACTAATGACAGGGTCTTCGAGATCCTCAGATTCTCGGTATATGTCCCGTTGAACACAAAGACGGAACCTCCTGAGGAGACGTTGTCTATCGCACTCTGTATGCTTGTGTAGTTCCCAGGACCTGCTCCACCCACATACAGGGTGGTTGCCCCGACGCTTTCAGGGATGAAAGTCAGAGTGAAGCAATAGGCACTCATGAATACTAGAAGTCCGACAATGTAGGTCGCTTTCTTCATATTCTCCTCCACATGGTCACCGCTGAAGCTGCGTTTGCGCTTATAATTCTTCTTGCGGAGCGTTCTTCTTCCCCCGAGAATTGTCGTCGTTCCCTATGAAGGACGACATTACTTGTTTCACGTGAGTCAGACAGTTCCCGAAACGCGGCATGACATGAGGGAAGTTACCACTCGTGTAGCCGGAATCTGACAAAGAACTGGGACGGCGAGACAAGCTCACCAGAACCACTCTGGGAGACTCCCCTATCCACAACCCGTGTGTGAAACCATCTGTGAAGTGTTTTCCAAACCGAGAACTCACCAAGAGCGTCCTGATCGACCTCGATTCCTATCGGAACGGGGGCGAGCCTTGTTGACATTGAGGGTTCGACCCTTCATGTCCTTTCCGTTAAGGCCCGTGATCGCTTTCTCGGCCTCATCATCGGTCGGCATCTCAACGAATGCGAATCCTCTCGATTCGCCGCTGAGCTGGTCAGTGATGATCTTGGCCGATGCGACCTCTCCGAAGGCTTGGAAAGCCTCCAGGAGCTCGGTCTCGGTGACCTCATGTGGTAGATTACCTACGTATATGTTCATTCAATTCCTCTTGCGTCTCCCTTTCACTATTAGTCCAGAAAACGTCTTGGGGCTCCCAGTACAGTCATAGTGCTTAAGGCTTTGGTAACGCAAGCACATATCGCAGGAGAACCTACAACCTTCGAAGACAGATTCTATATCGATCTGGGAATCAGATGCGGTGTCTAGAATCTCCTTGCTGGTCTGTGCTTTTGAAAGCACTCCCTGCAGTAAACAGGCTTGCCTTCCGTAGGTTTGAACGGTACTTCGCATTCCTGCTTGCAGTCCGAGCACGTTGCTTTGTGCATTTCTCTTGGTCCTCTGTCAAAACTTCTACGTCTATCTCTATTGCCGTATCCCATATTCTCACTCTCCATAACGACCAGCAAAACCAATTATGAGCTTGACGTTACGCGTCTTGGAAGAAGCGGAGCGGCAATTCTATACATTGGCAATCCCAATCTGTTATTGAGAGGGAAGAGTGTTTTCACGTATTTAGCCTATTCTATGGTCCGAATCCCACATACTTTAGACGGGAGGCTGGTGCTGCTCTCAGGGTCGAAGGAATTGGTCTCTCTAGCGAGCCGTACCGATTAGTGGAGGGCGAGGTTTCTACCTCGTGAAACGAGAAGCAATCTGTGATGGTTCAGCAGCGTCCAGCTTTGTTGTAGCTACCTCGACTACAAAACCTTTAAATCGATACGTGAAATGCATAATCACGATGGTTGCGGTAGAGTCCAAACTCACGCGAGGGCTTCCAAGAACGACTATGTCCCTGTGCCCCGAGTGCAAGAAGAAGATAGAGGCGGAGCTCTACATAGAGGACGGAGCCGTCAAGATCCGCAAGAAATGCGACGAGCACGGCGAGTTCAAGGACGTCATGTGGTCGGACGCCGACATGTACTTGAAGGCGGAGAAGTGGGCGGTCGACGGGATCGGGGTGGAGAACCCCAAGATCAAGGACGCGCCGTCCTGTCCCGAGTACTGCGGTCTGTGCAACCTGCACATGAGCCACACGAGCCTGGCGAACCTGGACCTGACCAACAGGTGCAACCTCACGTGCCCGATCTGCTTCGCCAACGCGAACGCCGCGGGCTACGTCTACGAGCCGACCTACGATCAGGTCGTCGACATGCTCAAGGTGCTCAGGAGCGAGAGGCCCGTGCCCTGCGTTGCCGTTCAATTCTCGGGCGGGGAGCCCACGATATACCCGAGGTTCTTCGACGTTCTAAGAGCCGCCAATGACCTGGGGTTCGCGCAGGTCCAGGTCGCCACGAACGGCATCAAGCTCGCCAACAGCCTGAAGTTCTGCGAGAAGGCGGCGGATGCCGGACTGCACACGGTCTACCTGCAATTCGACGGCCTGAAGGAGGAGAACTACATCGCCGCGAGAGGAAAACCCCTCCTGGAGACGAAGAAGAAGGTCATCGAGAACATCAGGAAGCTTCCTCTGGAGAAGCGTCCGTCCGTCGTGCTCGTCCCGACGATTGTGAAAGGGATAAACGACGACCAGCTGGGAGAGATCCTTCGGTACGGCCTCGAGAACCGCGATGTGATCCGGGGCGTGAACTTCCAGCCGGTCTCTTTGGCGGGTCGCATCCCGGAGGAAGAGCGGAGCAGCATGCGGTTCACGATCTCGGACATGGTGCTCAGGGTGGAGGAGCAGACCTCTTTCCTGGTGAGAAATGACTGGTACCCGGTTCCCTTCGTTGTCCCGATCTCGCAGTTCATCTCGACGATCCAGAACGAGCCCAAGATAGCGTTCACGACGCACCCCGCATGCGGAATGGCGAGCTATCTCTACGTGCCCGACAACGGCGACCCCGTCCCCATAACGAGGTTCGTCGACGTGGAGGGGCTGATGACCGATATGTGGGAGCTGGCGAAGAAGGCCGAGACAGCGAGAACGAAGCTCGTCCCTCAGCTCAAGGCGTTCAGAGCCCTTACGAGGAGGTTCGATGCCAAGAAAGCGCCAGATGGCATGAACACCACGAAGTTCATAAAGGCCCTCAAAACGATGTTCGACACGGGTACGAAGGACGGCGTGTCCGAGTTCTCGTGGAAGTGGTTCTACGTGGGCGGGATGCACTTCCAGGACCTGTACAACTACGACATCGAGCGGGTGAAGCGCTGCGCGATACACTACGCCGTCCCGGATGGCAGGCTGATCCCGTTCTGCGCCTACAACACCGGTCCGACGTACAGGGAAGAGGTGGAGAAGAAGTTCTCCGTTCCATTGGACGAGTGGAGGAAGAAGCATGGTTCAGACTCTGCGTGATGTCGGCAAGATGACGGTCGACGATATGATGTGCATGCACTGCGGTGCGTGCGTGGGCACCTGCCCGGAGAACGCGATATTCCTCAACGAGGTCTTCATTACGATCAACGAGGACTGCAACCAGTGCGGCCTCTGCATGCGGGTGTGCCCTGTGGGCGCCATGGACTACCCGACCGGTCACAAGCTCTCGCAGCTGGGGTGAGGAGTTGCACTACGACGTCGTCATAGTCGGCGCGGGTCCTGCGGGCTCCATCACGGCGAAGTACGCAGCGCAGGGCGGTGCATCCGTCATAATGCTGGAGAAGCGGCAGGAGATCGGTTCCCCCGTGAGATGCGGGGAGGGCATCGCACGCGAGTGGATAGACGAGGTAGGAATCAAGCTCGACCAGAAGTGGATTGCCTACGAGGTGGAAGGGGCCAAGGTCGTCTCTCCGAACGGCAACTCCTTCTGCATAAACGAGCGCATAGCTGGCGACGAGGTCGGAACGGTCATCGAAAGGGACCTCTTCGACCGCGCGCTGGTGGAGGACGCTGTCCGAGCGGGCGCGGACGTGATGGTGAAGACAGCAGTCACGGGCCTGAGCAAGGACGGTGGCGTCAAGGGCGTCGTCGCGGACTCGCCTCGCGGACGGCTGGAGATCTCTGCGGGTGCGGTCGTCGGAGCGGACGGCTTCGAGTCCCAGGTCGGGTGCTGGGGCGGGATCGACACGAGGCTCAAACCTCGCGATGTCACGACCTGCCTGCAGTACAGGATGACGAACATCCGGCCGGACCCGGAGTACTGCGAGTTCATCCTCGGGAGCGGCGCACCTGGCGGATACGTGTGGGTGTTCCCGAAGAGCGAGGAATCCGCGAACGTGGGCCTGGGAATGCAGCTCCGGAAGCTCAAGAAGAAGGGCGAGCTGAGATACTGGCTCGACAAGTACATCGAGAAGGACGAGCGACTGAAAGGAGGCAAGGTCATCGAGATAGTCTCCGGTGCGGTATCGACCTGCGCCCCGATTGACAAGACAGTCTCTGACGGCCTCCTGCTCGTGGGGGACGCCGCGAGGATGGTCGACCCGATAACTGGCGGGGGGATCGCGAACGCGTGCAAGGCCGGCCGCGTTGCTGGAGAGGTGCTGGCGGAGGCCGCGCAGGCGAAGGACTTCTCCGCGGAGATGCTCGACAAGTACGAGAAGGGCTGGAGGAAGCGGCTCGAGGAGGCGCTCTTCCGCAACTGGATGGCGAAGGAGAAGCTGGTCACGCTGTCCGATGAGACGTTCGACAAGATCATCGAGGTACTATCGAGGGAGAACCTCGACCACCTGTCGGTCCTCAACATACTGAAGGTCATACAGAGGGAACTCCCCGAGCTGGTCGAGGAGTTCATGGACCTGATCTAGTCAACGATTATTTTATTACGTGAACGCCCATCACCAACACTGTCATGACAGAGATAACTCACATCTCCTCCGTGGACGAGGGTTCATCGGGCCAGAAGGTCAGGATGGCGGGCTGGATACAGGACGTCCGCAACCTCGGAGGGATTGCGTTCATCATAATGCGGGAGCGCGAGGGCGTCTTCCAGGTCACCGCAATCAAGAAGAACGACCCCGAGCTCTTCGAGAAGATCGCGAACGTGCCGCGCGAATCCGTGGTGACCATCGACGGCACCGTCCAGGAGAACGAGGAGGTCATCAACGGGTTCGAGCTGATGGCGGAGTCGTTCGAGCTAATCTCCGAGGCGGGGACACCCCTGCCGCTCGGCGTGATAGACCCGGTAGGGGCCGACCTCGACACGCGCCTGAACAACAGGTTCCTCGACCTGAGGAAGGAGAAGGTGCTCGCGCTTTTCAAGCTAAGGGACATAATGGAGCGCGCGATGCGGGGCTTCTTCACGGACAACGGCTTCCTCGAGGTGCACACTCCCAAGATCGTGGCTGCCGGCGCCGAGGGCGGAGCGACGCTTTTCCCGCTCAAGTACTTCGACAGCGAGGCGTACCTGGCCCAGAGCCCGCAACTGTACAAGCAGATCCTCATGGGTGCCGGGTTCGAGCGTATCTACGAGATCGCGCCCGCCTACAGGGCCGAGACGTCTGACACTGTCAGACACATTGCCGAATTCATCTCCGTGGACGCCGAGATGTCCTTCATCAAGTCGTCCGAGGACGTGATGGACCTCTGCGAGAGGCTCGTGTATCATGTCCTGAAGGCGATCAAGGAGGAGGGCAGCCGCAGTCTCGAGCTGTGGCCGGTCGACATGGTCCTCCCGAAGCTCCCGCTCAGGCGGGTCACCCACGAGGAGTGCGTCGGATACCTCGGCGGCCTGGGAAAGGGGACAGACCCCGAGGGCGGCATGGACACGGAGGGCGAGAAGCTCGTCGGCAAGTGGGTCCAGGAGAAGCACGGCGAGGATTTCTACTTCATCACGGAGTTCCCCACGTCGGTGGTGGGAAAGACGTTCTACGCGATGCGGAACGCTCAAGACCCCGAGCTGACTGGCTACTTCGATTTGGGCTGCAGGGGACTGGAGATCGTCTCCGGCGGGCAGAGGGAGCACAGATACGACGTCCTCACAAAGCAGATGGAGGAGAACAACCTCGATTTCGAGGAGTTCGAGTTCTATCTCAAGACCTTCAGGTACGGCATGCCGCCACACGGCGGTTTCGGCCTGGGAGCCGAGCGGCTGCTGCAGACAGTGTTGGACATCAAGAACATCAGGGAGTGCGTGCTCTTCCCAAGGGACAGGCTCAGGCTCGTCCCGTAGTCCCGTGTAACCTTTATTTTGTCCCGCCCATTGTCGTCTCGGTGAGGGCGACATGAGAAAAGAACTTCTGTATGCCTCGATCGGTGGACTCTTTGTGACCGCCCAGGTTCTGACCGCGATAAGGGGCGAGTACCTCCCCTTCATGCCCGAGGAGTACAACTTCGTCCCCGCTGGGGTCATCGCATATCTCTCGATATTCGTGATCGCCAACATAATAAACGAGAAGGAGGGCTCGAAGGAGAAGACCAACATCATAATCGCGGGTATCCTCGCCAACTTCCTGTTCCTGATGAACCTCTACATGGAGGCGCTCATGCCCGAGAAGACCGGCGTGTTCCCCGACCACGTGCACGCCACATTCAACTGGCTTCTGGGAACTGAGGCGAGGATAGTCTTCGGCAGCCTCATAGCGTTCGTGGTGGCGATGTACCTCAACAACTTCCTCTACCACAAGTGGAAGAAGAACATCTACGTGAAGTACGTGGTGATACTCATAATCGTGATGGCAATCGATACCGTGCTCTTCCACACGATCGCGTACACGGGGATCATCGGAACCAACGACCTGCTCGGAAGCATCGCCTCCGTGACGGTACTCAAGACAATCCTCTCGGTGGTGAGCATCCCTGTCTTCGGCTTCGGGCTGAAAGGCTACTCGTATTGGGCGGAGGCCTCTCTCGTGAAGAGGACCGAGGCCGGGGCGTAGTTGCGAAAGCTATTTCTACGGTATGGGACAATTCAGAACCGCGAGAAGGGTGGGAAATGAAGGAATTCAAGGTATATTCTGACAACAAGCGCGGTGAACTCGCCAGGATCGCGGAAGCGCTGGCGCAGAGCTCGGTGAACATCGAGGCCATAGCGAGCGAGAACTCGCATCCGGAAGCCTTCCTGAGGATAGTGACCAACGATGTGAACACGACGAAGAGGGCGCTGTCCCGGGCGGGATACAAGTACGATGAGAAGAACATCGTCGTGTTGGACCTCATCGATCGCCCCGGTGAACTCGCCAAGCTCGCGAAGAGAATGACGCGGGCGGGAGTGAACATAGAGTCCATCTATCTCCTGGAGAAGGCCAGGGTCGCGATGGCCGTGGACGATCTCGAGAAGGCGATGAAGGTCATCAAGGAGAAGTACAAGAGTTTTAAGTGAGTGCTCCCTTTCAAGCCCTGAGTGCTTATGAAGGTCGAGGATTTCGACTACCCCTTGCCGAAGGGGCTCATTGCCCAAAGGCCGACGGCGGTCCGCGGCGATTCGAGACTGATGGTCCTGCAGGGGGACGGAGTCAGGCACCGGAGGTTCTCTGACCTGACCGACTACATGAGCGAAGGGGACGTTCTCGTTCTCAACGACACGAAGGTGATCCCCGCCCGCCTGAAGGGTCGGCGCAGGACCGGCGGCGCGGTGGAGCTGTTGCTGCTCAGGAGAGAGGGAGACAGCTGGTCGTGTCTGGGCAAGGGACGGATGAGAGAGGGCGAGTCGATCCTCATTGGCGACACGTCGGCGGAGGTGCTGAGGAAGTCTGGCGGGCGCCTTCTCGTCAGGTTCGACACACCGGACTTAGATGCTTTTCTGCGGGAGTTCGGAGAGATGCCGGTCCCTCCGTACATCAAGGAGGAGTTGGACGACGGTGACAGGTACCAGACCGTGTACGCGAGCGCGGACGGTTCGATCGCGGCCCCGACGGCGGGGCTTCACTTCACGCCCGAACTGATGCGCGAACTGTCCTCCAAGGGAGTCAGGACCGCAAGGGTCACGCTTCACGTGGGCCCCGGGACGTTCCTTCCGGTCAAGACCGCAGAGGTCGGGGGCCATTCGATGGAAGAGGAGCACTTCGAGATCCCTGGTGATGCGGCTCGGCTGATCAACGAGACCGTGGGTTCCAGCGGAAGGCTCTTCGCCGTCGGGACGACTACCGTGAGAGCGTTAGAGAGCGGTCAGAGGGACGGAAGGATCGCGGCGTCGAAGGGCTGGACCGACCTCTTCATACATCCCCCGTACGAGTTCAGCGTGAGGATGGATGCCCTGATCACGAACTTCCACCTCCCCCGCTCGACGGTCCTCATGCTCGTCTCGGCCTATGCGGGCAAGGACCGGCTGCTCGATGCGTACAGACAAGCGGTCGAAGAGGAATACAGGTTCTACAGCTTCGGCGATGCGATGCTCGTGTTCAGGTGATGTCATGTTCAGGATTCTAGCGGAAGATGAGAGATCAGGTGCTCGGGCGGGAGTCCTGAGGACCGCTCACGGGGACCTCGAGACCCCTGCGTTCCTACCGGTCGCTACGAAAGGCGTCGTGAAGACACTCACGCCCGATGAGCTCAGGTCGATCGGTGCACACGGGATCATCGTGAACTCGTTCCACTTCCTCCTGCGGGGCAGGGATGCCGTTGCGAAGGCGGGCGGGATCCACGAGTTTATGAAATGGGACAGGGTCATCTTCACGGACTGCGGCGGGTTCCAGCTCATCAGAAAGGACTTCTCCTTCCGTCTGTCGGATGAAGGGATGTCGTTCAAGCTCCCTGACGGCACGCCCTATCTTCTCGACCCGGGCGGTTCGCTCCTCCTGCAGGAGGAGATGGGCACCGACGTGGCCTTCTCTCTCGACGACTGCCCTCCGCTCGGGAGCAGCGAGAAGAGGACCCTGCTGTCCATGGAGAGGACGACGAAGTGGGCGGAGGAGAGTCTGGCGGCTCGAGAGTCCGAGGACACTCTCCTCTTCGGGATAGTCCAGGGCGGCGGGGACGCAGGGCTCAGGGAGGACCATGCTCGCACCGTCGCGGAATTGGAGTTCGATGGCTTCGGGATCGGCGGACTGGGTCTGGGCGAACCGAAGGATACGACCATGGCGATGGTCGAGGCCTCGCTGAAGGGACTGCCGCCGGCATCACCGAAGCATCTGCTCGGGATAGGCAGCTTGGGTGATCTTAGGCACTACGTGTCCGCTGGAGTGGATGTCTTCGACAGCGCTTTTCCCGCCAGAAATGCCAGGCACGGGACCTTCTTCGCGGGCGGCGGGTCGCATGACATACGGAAGAGGCGTTTCGAGGGCGTGACGGACCCGCTCGACGCGGACTGCGGGTGCTACGCCTGCAGTGAGTTCACGGCGGGCTACATCCATCATCTGTACAAGGAAAAGGAAATGCTCGCCATGAGGCTGCTCTCGATACACAACCTTACGGCAGTCGAGACGTGGATGGCGGAGGCGAGGGTCTCACTGAGGGAAGGGACTTTCAGCCCGCCTGTTCGGGTTTAGCGGGCTTTGTCTCATCCACGATCTTGTAGTAGACGGGCTGGACATTCTCCTCGTACCCTGCCTTCTCGTAGAGCGCCTTCGCGGCGATTGCCTCATGCCTTGTCCAAGCGAAGATGAACTCGA
>JAGMAI010000004.1 GCA_023130895.1 Thermoplasmata archaeon | reverse complement strand
TTCTGGAGTTGAGCATGCTCATGAAATAGATGGCGTCCGCATGCCTGCTGATCGTGTCCGCGCCAGCTGGGAACAGTATGACGGGAATCTCGACGACGCTCTTGATGCCTTTCACCGTGGTGTCAAGATTCTCCTGCGTGACTCCAGTTGACCCGCCGACCATTATGGCATCCGTGCCCATGTCTTCCATCGTGCTTGCCACATCGCTTGCCACGTCCCCCGGCTGTTTCTCTGGGTCTATGAGGGTCATATGCAGTTTTCCTTCCTGCAATCTCTCTTCTAGGTGTTGAAGCACTCTCAAAGGACGCCTCCTTCCCCTTCATTACGCTGGGTCAAAGCGAGGGTTTGCTGAGTAGGTGTGCCCATATATAAAGGTTATATCGTGAGACCACCCTGGATGAGGCAATCACACGCGTCCCCACGGAGCCACGTTAGGACAGTTTAAATACTCCCAGACCAATTAATTACAAGCACACAGTGGATGGGCAGAGAGGGTTCGCCAACGGTCGATTAGTCCTTGGCATTTGCTCACGCCCAATCCGAAAAGAGCGGAAGCGGATGAGGGGATGAAGGTCTTCGGTAGGAAGAAGGAGAGAGAGGCGATTCGGAGAGAGCTCCAGCTTGCGAAGACATCGATTCTGGAGATGAAGGGATCCGGGGCCGACATCGCATCGGCTGCGAAGATTCTGAAGATGGCGATTACCGATCTCAAGGAAGGTCGATTTGAGGAGGCCAGGATAGGGATCGTCAAGGCGAGGAAACATGGTTCGATGCTTGCCAAGAAGTACAAAGGAGCCAGGCAGATCATCGGCAAGCTCTTCTCTCGGATAGAGAAGATGAAGGAACACGGGATGAGCACCTACGAGTTCGAAGCTCTTCTGGCCAAGGCCAAGAAGCGAATGGAGGAGACCATTGATGAGAGGGGCCTGGCAATACCCAACTACGGCGGAGCTCAGAAGATCGCCTCGAAAGCCTACAAGATCGCTCTGAAGAAGATGAGGGAGCACGAGACAGCCTCAAATGCGATCTTCGTAGCCAACATGATTCTGGAGGACACCCTGAAGTCCATGGTCTACGTGGATCAGGACACGCTCAAGAGGAAGGTCTTCGCGGAAGTCACTGGACTTCTCAAGCAGGCGGACGACAGCATCAGGAGGGGGGAGCTGACGGAGGCGTATGATGTCTCCGTTGAGGCCGAGAGGCGCGTGGAAACACTGAAGAAGAGCTACATAGAGGCCGTGGAAGCGTACAAGTCGGCTGAGAAGGCGCTCATGGAGGGAAAGGAGGTTGGAGTCAGGTCGTCCGACCTTTCCAAGCTTCACGAGGTTGCTGGGCAGGCCCTCGCTGACGGGAACTTCGAGTCCGCGAGACTGAAGTCAATCGAGGTCTCGGGAGAGGTGAGGACCCTCGACGACCGGAAGAGTAGGGCCAAGGAGACGATCGAGAAGGCCGAGAACGCAGTCGAGGCAGCCAAGAACACAGGCTTTGATGTCTCAGGATCCCAAGACCTACTGGAAGATGCCAGGTGGGCCTTCGAAAGAGGGATTTTCCAGAGGGCCATCAACTGCGGAGAAGATGCCCTCAAGAAGGCGACGAAGATCAGTTCAATCCATCTCAAGGTCAGTCAGAACCTGGTGAAGACCAAGCAAAGGTTGAACGTGATGAGAGAGCTCGGGATCGAGATATCAAACGAGCTCGACGAGGTCGTAGAAAAGGCAGAGAAGGATCTTCTTCTGGGGGACTACGTGAACTCCAGTGAGGAACTCATGATAGCGAGGATCCTGATAGGAACCATCGAAAGGAAGCACCATGACATCATCCCCGAGGTCGAGAGGCATCTGGAAACCGCCTGAAATCCGTCTTCTGTGTACGCCAACTCTTAAATAATAGCTCTTTCTTAAGTACGCATACTCGCAGCCAGAGGGTGACTGATGGCAACTGATAGTGACAAAGAGGATAGCGAATTCAAGTACATCGTTCGAATCATGAACACCGATCTTCAAGGAGAGAAGCCCGTGGTCGTGGCTCTTCCGGGGGTCAAGGGAGTGGGGGTCAGGACGGCGGAGATAATTGTGGATCAACTGGAGCTGGACAGGAGGGCTCGGATCGGTGATTTGCCCGATGATAAGATTGAGGAGATCGAGAAGATACTGAAGGAATTGCCCGATGTAGTTCCTCCCTGGCTCCTGAACAGAAGGAAGGATCTTGAGACTGGAGAGGATCACCACAGAATCGGACCAGAACTCGGCATCGGTCTGAGGGACGACATCAACATGATGAGGAAGATTCGCTGTTACAGGGGAATCCGGCATGAGACGGGTCAGAAAGTCAGGGGGCAGAGGACCCGCTCCAACGGCAGGTCAGGTCTCACGGTCGGCGTGATGAAGAAAGCGGCGAGACTGGCCATGCGCCAGAAGAAGAAGGAGTGAGCCCTGAATGGGAGACCCGAAGTTTCCGAGAAGAAAGTATGATTCACCCTCCCATCCGTGGCAGGGCGAGAGGATGAAGTTCGAGCGCGAGCTCGTCAAGAAGTACGGCCTCAAGAACAAGAAAGAGCTTTGGAGGGCACAGACCCTCCTCCGCAGGTTCAGGCAGCGTTCTAGGGTCCTCCAGGCACAGAGCAGATATGGGGACGAGCAGGCCGAGAAGGAGACGGAGGAGCTCCTCGCGAAACTCGGTCGTCAGGGGATGCTCCCTCAGGAAGGGGCCACTCTGGACGATGTTCTTGCTCTTGACCTCGAGGCGATCCTTTCCAGGAGGCTTCAGACGATGGCCTACGTGAAAGGGCTTGGCCACTCACCTAACCATGCCAGACAGCTCATTGTCCACGGACATATCGCAGTCGGTGGCAGGAAGGTCACAATCCCGGGGTACACGGTGAAGAGGATTGAGGAAGGCAAGATAAGCTACCACGAGTTCTCGCCCTTGGTCCACGACATGCATCCCGCCCGACCTGATGTCGATATGGAGGCGCCCGCGGAGCCCGAGGATAAGCCAAAAGAGACGACTAAGGAAGCGCCAGCTGTAGCCAAGGAGCCCAAGAAGGAGCCCGAAAAGGCCGAGAAGCCTGAGAAGAAAGAAGAGGCCAAGAAAGAGGAGCCCAAGAAGGAGCCCGAAAAGGCCGAGAAGCCTGAGAAGAAAGAAGAGGCCAAGAAAGAGGAGCCCAAGAAGGAGCCAGAGAAAGCCAAGGGTCCCGAGAAGGAGGAACCTGAGAAGCAGGAGGCCAAAGAGGAACCGGAAAAGGGCAAAGGGGCCACCAAGGAGAAGGAGGAATAGCGTTGGCTCGATGGGCAGTAGCACACATTTACGCTTCCTATAACAACATCATCATCACGTTGACAGATCTGACAGGCTCAGAGACGCTCACGAAATGCAGCGGTGGAATGGTCGTGAAGGCCGCCAAGGACGAGTCCTCTCCTTACGCTGCAATGAGGGCGGCCGAGCGGGTCGCTGATATAGCCAAGGAGAAGGGCATAGATAGCATACATGTTCGAATCCGGGCGGCTGGTGGCAACAAATCAACATCACCCGGCCCTGGCGCACAGTCCGCAATCAGGGCGCTTGCGAGGGCAGGACTGAGAATCGGAAGGATAGAGGATGTCACACCCATCCCTCACGACGGAGGGAAGTCGAAGGGTGGTCGGCGTGGCAGAAGGGTCTAGAATGAAAGTCGATATTCTGAAGCTGGAAGATGGATACGCGGAGCTGATGCTCGAGGACGTTGACCCTAACTTCGCCAATGCGTTGAGAAGAACCCTGGTGTCCAACGTTCCGAAGATGGCGATCGAAGACGTCGAGTTCCATCTGGGGCCTATTCGAGGTGAGGAAGGCGAGGAGTCCGAGAGTGTCACACCGCTGTTCGACGAGGTGATCGCCCACAGGCTCGGTATGATCCCCATCCCCACGGACTTGGAGCTGTTCACCTACCGAGACGAGTGCAAGGACTGTGCTGGTGAGGGGTGTCCGAACTGCACGATAATGTACTCCCTCAACAAGAAAGGGCCCTGCATGGTCTACTCGGGTGACCTAGAGCCCGTTGGGGATTCCTCGCTCAAGGTTGTGGATGAGAAGATCCCGATAGTCAAGCTTGGCAACGGACAGGCGATGCTCGTCTATGCGACTGCCATACTTGGGACCGGCAAGGACCATGCCAAATGGCAGGTTGCCCAGGGCGTTGGATACAAGTTCTTCCCCGTCATCGAAGTCGATTGCGATACGTGTGATTTCTGCGGGACGTGCGCGGAGGTTTGCCCTCGCGGCGTGTTCTCTGTCAAGAAGAAGAATGTCGAAGTCAAGTCCCCGCTCAGCTGCAATTTCTGCATGACCTGCGTGGAGGAGTGCCCGAAGAAATGCATATCCGTCGAGGGCGATCGGACGAAGATTCACTTCCATCTTGAGACGGACGGCTCTCTGAAGGCAGTAGATGCGTTGAGATTCGCACTCGATTCCCTCGCAGAGAAGTTCGAGAGCCTGGGAAAGAAAGTCTACTCGCTCAAGTAGTTCTTCTTCTGCGGTACGCCACCGCGATCGGAACAAAGAGAATGAATGCTACGGGCACGATCTCCGAGAGGAACTCAGGGATCAGTGTGACAACGACCCTTCCCTCGTTATCATTGGCCGCGTCGTCCCAGTAGGGAGACCCGATGGCAAGCACCAAGATGTCGTCATTGCTGAACTTCCCACCCTCAAGGGAATAACCCAGGAGTTCGTTGTCCTGGTCTCCACTTGTTTTATCGTCATAAGTCGTGTTGTCATTGACTGGGTCCTCGAAGACGTACACAGCGCCACGCGATGTGCCGCCCTCGTCAGCGTAAGGTGCCGCTATCGCAACATCTCCCATAGAATTCCCCATGATGTTGCCAGCGAACACAGCATAGCCGAATCTCTCCTCACTGGACTGCCCAGCAATCTCCACGTCCGGGGAAGCGGCATTACTGATTCCAGTCCCGCCAGAACTTGCCAGATAGACGTAGGCCCTCCCCCTGTCCGTTCCACCTTCATCGTTGTACTGGGCTCCAACGACAAGGTCATCGTATGAGTCCGAGTTGATCTTGCCAACACCGACGTCCGTGCCAAACTGCTCTTCATCATACTCGTACTCAAGAACACTGTCCGGTGTCTCATCGCCTGCTGAGAAATCGATGTTGTCGCCATAGAAGATGCTCACTCTTCCGTCATCCTTGCCCACTCCGCTCAGTTCTGCTCTGGGCTCACCGACGACCACGTCGTAGTAGTTGTCGTTATCGATCTTGCCGCAAGCGAGCGAGTCCCCGAATCTTCCGTCTTTGTCATTTGTCGGCGCGAGAACGTCATCGGCAGTCGACTCCGTCGTGGAGAAGGGACTCTGGTAGACGTAGGCCCTTCCCCCACTACTCTGTCCGGGCGCTCCCAGCACGACATCATCGTAGTTGCTGTTGTCTATGTTGCAGACCGCAATCGCGTCTCCAAACGCGACGCCTTGAGACGTGAACGTCACGTTTGGTGTGGTTATCTCCGTGTCCCAACTCGCTGAACCATTGTAGGCATACGCTTGCGGATTCGTGGTATTCGCTTGACTCACGACAGCATCCCAGTATGCGTCACCGTTCAACTTCCCCGCCGCCACAGCGATTCCGAGTTGGTCGCTCGAATTGTTACCCAGTATCGTCACATCCGGACTGTTGTCATCGGCTGTGAACGGTCCGAAGTATATGTGGGCAAGCCCTCTGAAGCTCTTGCTGTCGTAGCTGTTGAAGGGTGCTCCAGCGATCACATCAGCGTAGCCATCTCCGTCGAAGTCTCCCACCGCGACAGATCTCCCGAGGTATTCCGGGTCAGTGACATATGTGCTGTCATCCGTCAGGTTGAAGCTGGGATCGATGGAGACTGGATACTGAGCCTCCAGGAACCAGTTTGCATCGCACACTGTCTCCAGGGTCTTCAGCGATGGAGAGAAGCGGTATTTGCAGTCTAGCCGCTCACCGGCCGCGTCATACGCATATGGCGGCATAGCCGATATCACTCTGCGATTGCCAAGGTAGAAATCCAGGCTCCTGGTTTCTGCATAGTCTTCCACAAGGCTCCCCTCAACAAAAGGAAGGAGGCCGTCTGAGTAGTCCACGCCAAAAGCCAGTTTGATGTATTCCGCACTCTCTTCCATATCGGGAAGAGAATGCAAAATCAGATCTTCCTTGAGAGATCTCTCTCCGAACTCATATTCTATTGTGGCTTGGATTCCCTCGTATGCGTCTCCGTAGATTGCTCGTTCTTCACCAAGAAGAAGCCTGGAACTCGAGAGAACGCCCAAAGACGCGGACTCATCCCCTCTCCCCACATCGATGCCAGTTGGGAGATCCCAAGAGAAGTGGTTTCCTGCGACCTCCAGTTTCACTCTCCCGGCCGTTTCCGTGAAGTAGACGTTGTAGGCGCCCTTCGAGATCGCATCGTACTCACCGAAGTCCCCTTTCGTGGCGTATCTTGTCCCGCGGGTGCTGTCGTAGCCGCCGCTCCAATCGATGATGTCGAATCGAACGTCAAAGGTCGGACCCATAATGATGCCCGCCAGATTCACACCGGCCTCCAGCTTGTTGACGTCCTTCTCGGTCTCCACCGTGCCAGCGGGGTCCCAGACCCACTGGCCCGGATGGGAGCCGCCAAAAGAAAGGAACTCCTGCTTCAGGGCATCCCCGTTCTTCCCGCTGATCTCCAGGAGGAAGTCCGCGTAGAACCCTGTCTCGCTGTCATAGAGATATCCCACTCCGGGTTCGGTATCGATGTACGCTCTCAGCACATCCTCTCCGATAGCCGGAGGTTTCTCCACCGGGCCGATGTACTTGCTCACGACCCGTCCTCTGTGTTCCGGGAGGTAGGTCTCCGGGATCGTCGTGTTCAGGTACCAGTCCGGACCCACGGGATAGTCTGCGAGGCCATCGTTGTCCACATCTCCTCCTTCCGCGGCATCGGGTGTACCGTCGTTGTCGAAGTCGAATCTGTTTATGTTCGTTCCGTTTGGACCGTCGACATCGTCCGGCACCGAGTCGATATCGCTGTCAACGAAAGGCGAAGGCTCGATTCGCTGCTTACCCACATATGGCAGGGCCGTGCCTTTCAGAATCTGCCCGTCGACCTCCACGAAGAAGTACAGGTTGTCAGTCTCATTGGCGGATGCAGAACTCACCAGATCTATGTTCGGATTGTCGGACGGTAAGACGTCCCCCGGATTATCCGGGGTTCCAGTCCATTCAGAGAACGCACCATCGATCGAGTAACCCGTCTTTACCGAACCGAGGTATCCCAGCCCGATATCGTTCAGGGGATCTTCAGTCTTCAGAGTGACCGAACCTGTCTCCGTGCGGATGTCCGAAGGCAGCAGTATTCTCATGCCCACGGTGTTCTCTGACGCGCTCGTTGTGGCAACTTCGACATAGAAGGTCTCCAGGGAACCCTCCTGGACCACCACATCCAGATCAAAGGTCATAGTGCTCGAAGGACTGACCGTGCCGATGGTGGCGAGATTCTCGTTCAGAAGTCTCACCGTCGACAGTTCTCCCGGCGAAGCTGTCCCCACCATCTCGGCGGTCATCTGAGTGATGTGCATGTCCGTTCCGTGCGCTGTCATGGACAATCTCAGCAGGGTCTCGTTCGGACCCGAGACCACCCAGTCACTGATGTAGCTCTCCTGAATGACCTCCAGTGAGCCACCCGTGTTCGATACAGCCAAGTCAGCGATGTCCTGGTCTCCATCGAAACCGTGAGAGGCGAACAGAACATCTATTGGGACGATGTTCGGCGAGAGAATGTCCCAGTAGACCTCCGCTTCGAGGTGCGACGGACCCGCCACCGCCGTGAGCGTTCTCGGCTTGAACCAGCCGCTCCAATCATCACTGCCCCGCCCCGCATCGAATTCATACATCACTGCCCGTTCAACGGTATTGTCGGAGCCGAGGACCTCGATCATCCTGTCCGCCCCCAGGCCCTCGATTCTGTAGCCCGTCGCTCCGCTCCCGTCCATGTCCATGAAGATGAACACAGTGTCCTGCAGCTCATCCCCGTTTCCCTGGAGCATCGTGCCTAACACTTGCACGTAGAAGGTCAGGAAGTCCGAATCATCATACACCGCGGTCTCGACTATGTCGATATTCTGGTTCAGAGCAGCAGATTCGCGGCTCTCAGTGATCATTATGCCGCTCCAGTCCTCAACGCCTCCATCTATGACTATCCTCCCTGTCGTATCCTTCTCGACCGAGACGAAGAACGAGGAAGCGATGAGCACCATGGCAACGATGATCGGGAGAAGGAGCTTCCATCTGCCAAGCATCTCCTCCCTTCTGAACCTGAGCGAGCCAAGACCGTTCGTCATTCCAACGCCGTTCGTAAGACCGTTTATCAGCCCCGTCTTTGCGCTCTCAATGCCGTTTATGAGTCCGTTTATGCGACCAGGAGGAATCAGTCCCTCCCTTCTTCTCCCATTTATGAGGCCCTCTCGCAGGGGAACCCTCGGCGGAGCCTCCCGCTCGGGCGGGGCGACCTCCCTTTTCTGCTCCGCTTCGATCTTCTGCCAGAGGCTCTCCATCTCAGCCTCGATCGCCCAGATCTTGTAGGGTGACCGCAGCATGAGCTCGATCTTCTCGATGTCCTCCTCGTAACCTTCACTCGGCATCGACTGGAGGCTCTCCTTCAGTATCCCGACCTTCTTCAGGTTCTCCTCGAACTGGAAGAAGGCGGTCCTGGAGCGCTGTGGCTCCGCCTGCAGGACCTCCTCCAGCGGGAGGACGTTGAAACCCTCTCTTCTCCACTTCTCAAGCTTCTTCCTGTAGGCCTGCTCTTCGGCGGAGGGCTCCTCCTCTTCCTCCTCCTCTTCCATGATATCGGATTCCAGGGCTTCCAGTCTCTCCAGGATCTCCTCCTCGTCGACTTCCTCCAGGAATTCCGTACCGCAAGTCGAACACCTGCTCTCCTCAGGATCAAGAAGCTCACCACACATCGGGCAGGCGAAGTACTCTTCGGGCTCCTCTGGCGGGGCCGGTTCCTCTGCAATCTCCTCCAGCTCATCCGGAGGGGTGACCTCCTCGATGAGCTTTTCGAGATCCTCGATGGCGGGCTCGACCTCTGCAACCTCTTCTTCCGCCTCCTTGGCGAGCTGGAGCGCCTTCTCGTAGGACTCGACCGCCCCGTCCCTCTTGCCGAGGGCCGCGAGTGCGCTCGCCCTTGCATTGTGGACCGCCTTGTGTCCGGGCTCGAGCTTCACCACAGCGTCGTAGCACTTGAGTGCCTTTTCGTGCTCGCCCATGCTCCTGAGCAGCTCCCCTCTGGCAAACCACAAACTGACGTTCTTCGGATGCTTCTTCAGCAGCTCTTCCTGTCTTCTCAGGATCCTCTTCGTCTTGGTCACTTCTTCATCGCTTGTGGTTTCCTTCCACTTCTTCATGAAGTCCTCAGTGAACTTCTTCTTTTTCTTCCTGGGCATAGCTAAACCTTACACTGAAAGTGCACGTTATGATTCTCCATCTTTCTATATATCAATTGTATCATCGTTATCAGCGATGTGTATCTCTTCTGGGAACGTTCTATGGTACTATTCCCTGTGAAAAACGGTGTGTTCTCTCTCCTGACCTCGACCAAAGAGATTATTAGGATATCTATCCTTATGCGTATGGGCGCAGAGATGCGCCCGCCCGAATTGCGGGGGTATGATGATGGCCAAATCCGTGAAACAGGCAAAGGCGGAAAAGAAAAGAGCCAAGGACCGGCACAGGGCAGCCAAATACCGAACGGAGTCCGCGAAGCTGAAGGTTAAGATCGCCAAGCAGGAAGAGCTTCTGAAGAAGATGAAGATGCGGGTGAAAGAACTCGAATCCAAGGCAACAAAACTGGAGAGAGGTCCAGCTCCGCAGTACACCAAGAGTGAGTTCTGATTCGATAGGGGACCAACGCCCTGTGCGTTCGTTGCTCTCCTGCCCCAGTCTACTGTCCTTCTCTTCCTTCTGGACGGAGGCGAACCCGGAGTCGGAGACTGCGCTGGAACCCTGTTCTTGGCCAGTCTCTTGTCCATTGCTCTCACGCTTGCAGTGGTCCTCGAGGAGATGGGACAGAAGCATCTTGACGGATTCTATCGGCGCAGATCAGCTAGCCTTCTTCTATCAAGCTCGATGGTCTCGGACGACTCAATCTTGAGATAGCGATCCATGCCCAGATACAGAGCGGGCACGGCCTTCTGCACGTCGATGACACCGTCCCCTGCGAAGGCCGAGGAATCCGCATGCGCCGCGACGATCTCTCCGACAAACCATTCGTGATCGCCGTGAGTGCTGCTGGCAAAGAGCCGGCATTCGTAGGCCGCGTAGGAGTCCCGTATGATGGGAGCCGAGGTCTCCAACGGATTGACCTCCTCGATCTTGAACCGCTCGAACTTGTCCACATCCCTCCCGCTGCAACCGCCCACTTGCGCAACGAGCTCCGCGACCTCGAAGGGCACGAAGTTGACACCGAACTCCTTGGCGTCCACAATCATCTGATACGTGTGCCGCTTCGGTGAGACCGACACTCCGTACAGTGGAGGATCGAACGATATGGGTGAGTGCCAAGCCGCAGCCATGGCGTCCTTCTCCGGTCCCCTGCTGACGGTCACGATCATAGCCACCGCTGGGCAGTAGTGGTAGAAGCCTTCCAGTTCCCTATCGTGCTTGTCCAACATGCCATCACCAGTTATGGACCTCAAGTTCCGCCTGGTATATCAAATGCCACGCTCCGCATCTGACCCGCAGGACCGAATTCGATGGGAAGTTGAAAATACGAGCTTTGGAATCAGCCTTCGGTATGCCATACTTCGATGACATCTTCAGGCGGTCCCTGGAGGAACTTGACAGACGAAAGGTGGAGGACTCCAGCATAGCCCAAGCCCTGGAGAGGTACGAGGGTAGGAGCGTTCACCTCGTCGTCAGGGAGGACGCGCGTTACCTCTTTTCCGTCAGCTCCGGAAAGATCTCATTCGACATCGATCCGGACAACGCTCCTGACGATATCTACATCGAGATGGACCTTCCCCGAGCGAAGAGGTTGATCGAGGAGAGGAGCTTCAGCGTGTTCGATCTGCTCTTCGTGAAGTACAAGAACGTCACTTCCGAGGACATCAGCTTCGTGAGGACCCTCTTCGGGAGCTAGCTCACGCTAGGTCCTCGGGCCTCACGTTATGGATGGAAGAAGAACCCAACCGCCACGATCAGGTAGACGACTATCAGCATCACTCCCTCATACCAGTTCGATTCTCCGTCCGAGGAAACCATGTGGACTATCGCGACAGATAGCGCGATGGCAACGAGCTCGAATATCTCGAATGCCAACGTCATGGGCGGGCCGAAGAGGTATGATGCGAAGACAAGAACAGGGGCAACGAACAGGGCTATCTGGGTTCCCGAGCTCGTGGCTATCTGGACGCTCAGGTCCATCTTGTTCTTGTAAGCCATCATGATCGCGCTCCCGTGCTCGGCGGCGTTACCGATGAGGGCGATGATTATGACGCCCATGAACAGGTCGTTCAGACCCAGTATGCCGGATGAGCTCGCCAGAACCCGGGCCGAGGCGCTTTGCGAGCTCCTCGGTGGAGATGCCCATGAAATAGGCTATCGGCATGATGGTGATCGCGCTCATGGCGAAGATGACCAGCGGGGAGACGTCCGCCAACACGAAGACGACGCTCACCGCGAAGAGGATCCCTATCAGAGCGTAGAGGTATTTCCTTCTGGGGTGACCCGTCTCCCTGTTCGCCGCGCTCTCCCTCATCTTCTCCCGTTCCACTCCGGTGTGGAGTACTTCGTGCGGGCCAGGCTCTCCGCCCTCTCGGTTTCCTCCTTCGTGGGCTCCGCGCTCGAGAACTCGATCCCCAGGGCCTTCTCGAATCCCTTTGCCAAGTGGCTGGAGACCGTCCGGAAGTTCAGCCCTTTGCCGCTCAGTTCCCGCAGGGAAGTCATCCTCCCTCTCAGCATACACGTGTTTCCCCTATTCATTTGTTCCTTTGCGACGTTCAGGACGCTGAACATGGTCTCGTAGTCCGCGTCGAGGAATATCGACCCGTGCTGCAGAATGATCCCCCATCTTCTGTTCTGGGCGTTTCCCGAGACCTTCTCCGAACCAACGACTATGTCGTTACCGGAAAGGCCCGCCTCGATTCCCAGGCTCCTGAGCCCCTCGATTATGCCCGCACATATCAGCTTGTAGGACTCCAGCATGCCTCCAGGGATCGAGTCATCCGTCTCGGACGCGATGACGGAATAGGTGACCTCCTTGTCGTGGAGAACCGCCCCGCCGCCGGTGATGCGCCTCACCACGTCGATTCCCAAGTCCTCGCACCTCTGAGTGTGGACCTCCTCATCGAGCCTCTGGAAGTACCCGATCGAGATCGCCGGTGGGCTCCAGCCGTACAGGCGCAGCGTGGGCCGAACCCTGCCATCCCTTCGCGCCTCCAAGATGGCCTCGTCCAGGGCCATGTTGTGGAAAGCGTCCGCATGACCGGTCTCCAGAAGCCTCCAAGTCGGCTTGCCCGTCTCCGTGTTTCCCTCTTGGGTTCGCGTCAACTCCGTATCACCCGCATCTCCTCCGCAATCTGTTCTTCCGTGAGGGTCTCTGGGTAGTTGTACGGCGTGCATCCAGGTCTCTCGTTGTAGAAGGGCCTGTTGCACCCCTCGCATCCCCGCGTGAGAAGAGCTTTGCTCATCATACTGATGAGGTTGTCTTCCTCGATGGAAGGCAGGATGAGTCCTCCCGCTCGATCGAACTCCAACCTCGTGCTGGTGTCCTCTGCGATGAGGTGGGTTGCCAGCTGTATTCTCCTGAACCGCTTGAGGCTCGGCGGGTCTCTGTTCTCCAGCCTGGTTCCCTTGCACGGTGTGAAAGCGAACAGGGCGAGCGGCACATCCTTCTCCAACACTCTCCGGGAGACATCGACCATCTCCTCGTCGGTCTCTCCCAGACCCACAATGATGTGCGTACTTATCCTTCCCGGAAAGGAGTCTGCGGATGACAGTGTCAGCTCCAGAGCCTCATCGAGTTGGCCTCCCCTCAGGACCGGATGCAGTCTCTCGGACGCGACATCGAGCGGCAGCCCTACGCAGTCGGCGCCCTCTCTCAGGAGTTCCGCCACGTCGCTCGGTCTGCTCACCCGTGCCTCAACGCTCACGGGAAGGTCGCACCGGCTCTTGGCCTCTCGGGTCCATCTCTTCGCGGTCTCGAAGCAGCCCGGGCCGTTGACGACCTGGATGCATATCCTCGTGAAGGCCGATGACCTCTCCTCAAGCGCATCCCACACGTGCCGTTCCGAATGAGCGGGCCATGTGATCCGGCACATGAAATCAGGGTTCGAAACGCTGGATCTCGCCTTGGTGCAGTATGCGCAGTCAAAGGTGCACTTGCCAGGCGTCAGGAGATGGGCCGTCGTTGGTCTGGAAGGCAGCTTCCCCTTCCTCAGCCCGAGGTGGATCGCGGTTCCTGTGGCTACTCTGACCTTCATGAGTCGTCCCCGTGAACAACGCACACCGGGTGTTGCTCGTCGTGTCAGACACGGAAATGGCATTGGGCTTAATGAAACACTCGCTCGAGAAACGGATCGAACTATCATTCAAGAACGAAAATCTGCTTCTTCGCGCACATGTCCTTCAGTATCTTCGGCCAGACGCTGACGCTCACCTCTCCCAGATGCGCCATCTTGAGCAGGAGCATATACGTGCGGGACTGCCCTATCCCACCGCCGACGCTCAGCGGGAGTTCCCCGCTGAGTATCCCCTGATGGTACGGCAGTTCCAAGAAGTCCAGCTGTCCGGACATCTCCAGCTGCTGCCTGAGCGTCTCCGGGTTCACGCGGATCCCCATGGACGTCAGCTCGTG
>JAGMAI010000039.1 GCA_023130895.1 Thermoplasmata archaeon | reverse complement strand
TACTCCGGTTTGACGTACATCGCCGTCAGCTCACCCATCGATGTCTGGCCGTCCGTGGAAATGCTCATGCCGCAGATGCCCACGATCTCGCCGTCCCTCTCATCAACGACGTGAAAGATCTCGCCCTCGAATCTGGTTGTGAGACCTCTTCTTCTCCATCCGCGGTAGAGATTCTCAAAGCTCTCGTTGACGCCTGCATACCTCTGATCTTCGTGCCCCTGGCACGCGAAAAGATGCAGGAGATCCTCCCTATCGTAAACATTAGTTTCCCTGATCATCAAGGAACCTCATCCTGCGTTGGGGGATAATGGTTTGTTTACTGACAAATCCCCAGTCACATTTATAAGAGTGAATGTATATTATCCTTCCAGTGGCGAGAGGTATTTTCGAGCGGGAGCTCAAGGGCATCTTGCAGGGCGACCTTGAGATGCTGGACAAGGTCACGAGGTCGTGTGACGAAGAGGAGACGGTCAACTACAAGAGGATACACGACAGCCCCTTCATCGTCATGCGCGCGGCGGGCTCCTTCGGAGTCGACCTGATGGCGCTGCGCGGCGACATAGGATTCCCGATCGAGGTGAAGTCATCCAAATTCAGTACGCTCAGGTTCAGCCAGTCCACGAGGGTGACGAACCAGGCCGAGGATATGATAGAGAAATGCGGCAAGGCGGGCCTCGTTCCGATCTACGCTTACAGGCTCAAGGGGCGGCGCGGGGACGCGTGGCGGCTCTTCACGCTGCCTGTGAAGAAACAGTTCAAGGGCCAGCAGAGGACGCTGTACAGAAGGCTCCCCAAGGCGAGGGTCACGCCCAAGGATTACTTCGTCATGAAATGGGAGGACGGCTTCCCGCTGAACGAGTTCATCGACTACATCTGTTCTGACTGAGTCTCGTCCTCGCCGGTCGGGGCCTCTTCGTAGGGTTCCTCTTGTGCTTCTTCTGCCCTGCGCCTCTTCCCAAGCAGTATGAAAAGGAGCACGATGATGAGGACGACTATTATGAGGAGAACGATGATGAAGGTGTAGTCAGCCTCCGATGACTCCGGCGTTGTGCCCGAGGTCTCGTTCGAGTCGTCGGATTGATCGCCCTGCGAGTTCACGGTCCTTACGACATAGTAGTATGTCTCACCGTCTCTAAGGTCCTCATCGAGGTGGCTCGTTACTGTGATCAGCTCGAGGTTGACCCTGGTCCATTCGTCTGCGGGGTCGGTTCTTCTGTAGAGGTTGTATCCCCTCAGGTCCTCCAACGCTGAGCCGTCCACGTTCTCTGTGGGGGCATCCCACCTCAGACGGATCGCGCCCCTGATGCTTGACACCACCCTGAGGTTCTCCGGCGGAAGGGGCCTGGTTTCCGTTATCTCCAGTATGTACTCGGGGCTTTGAGCCTGGTTGCCGCTGCTGTCTTGCGCCCAGAAGGAGTATGTCACGTTGCCTGCTGCCGACTGGTTCCCTATGATGCTGAAGAACTGGTCCCCGCCGAGCGAGGTCATGGTTTCGACGTGGGGAACGCCAAGCGTATCGGTGTAGTTCACTTGCACAGAGGATACAAGGAAGTTGTCTGTCACGGTCACGGTCAGGTTGATCGATTCCCCTGTCCTTCGGGACCCGACCGGCACGTGAGAGATGATGGGAGGCGTCGAGTCGACGATGCCGAAGGACCCAACGGAGGAGTCCCACCTATTGGAGGAATCCCTCGCCCAGATCGTGAACGAGTAGTATCCCAGCTGGTCGTAGCTCCCGTTGAAGTAGAAGAGATCTCCCGCGGCGGGACTCATGCTGTTATTCGTGGAAGAGGAGTCTGGCCAAGTGATGGCGACCGAAACCGCCTGCACTCCATAGTCGTCAATCACGCTGGCGGAAATGTTGACGTAGCCGTAGATCTCCTGGGGATTCGGGACCGCGTCCACGTCGGATATCCCCGGCGGGTTGTCGTCAAGCACGATGTTGACGTTGACAACCGGCGTGGCATCCTCGTTGCCGGATGTGTCATTCGCCCAAATGAAGTACGAAACAATGCCCGCTGAACCTTGGGCGGGAACCGAGTATCCGAAGTCGTCGCCGCCGAGGGGGGTCATCGTCACATTGAACGTCGTGGAGCTCACGTCCGTGTAGTTGAGGCGGACATTGTCCAGGAAGGTGTCAGTGACCGTTGCCTGGATCGGAAGAGGTGCGAATGCGGACCAGGTCGTGATCGGAGTATGAGATACGAGCGGGGCGGTCCTGTCCTCGACGAGGAAGCCATCGGACGTTCCATTCCAGTTCCCGCTGGTGTCACTAGCCCAGATGGTGCAAGTGTAGCCTCCGAGCTTGGAGTATGAGTTCTGATAGTAGTAGCGCCCAGTTCCTGAGTCGTATGGCATCGAGAAGTTGCCAAAGAGCAGAGCGTCGGGGTCGATGATCTCGACCCAAACGCCATCGAGCTGGTAGTTGTCCTGCACGAGTACGGATATGTTCACGCTGTCGAAGACCTCCGGGGAAGGAGGTACGATGGTCACGTCCTCCAGTGTCGGCAACGTCGTGTCCACGATCTCGAACTGGCCGGAGGAGGAATTCACATTCCCGCTCGAGTCCGTGGCCCAAATCGTGAATGCATGGGTCCCGATCTCGTCGTACAAGTTCTCAAGGTAGTATCTACCCGAGCCGCCGTCGAAGAGCATCGAGTCGTTCGACACTCCTGAGGGTCCAGAGACGTTGAGGCTCACGACACCAACGGAGAAGTCGTCCGTCACGATCGCCGAGACGTTCACGCCGAAGTACACTTCCTGCGGAGATGGC
>JAGMAI010000038.1 GCA_023130895.1 Thermoplasmata archaeon | reverse complement strand
AAAGTATGCCCGAAACCATGCTTGTTATCGGCGGCGGGGTTGCTGGAATACAGGCATCCCTCGACCTGGCAGAGAGAGGGACGTTGGTCCATCTCGTGGAGAAGACGCCCAGTCTGGGCGGGAGAATGGCACAACTCGACAAGACATTTCCCACCAACGACTGCTCCATTTGCATACTTGCGCCCAAAATGGCGGAGTGCTACGGCCATCCCAACATCAATGTCATGACCTATTCTGAGGTTCAAGAGGTAAGCGGGAGCGCAGGCAACTTCACAGTCGTTGTGCTGAAGAAGGCAAGATACGTGGATGAGAGTCTCTGCACTGGTTGTGGTATATGTTCAGAGAAATGCCCGAAGAAGGTCCCCAACGAGTTCGAGATGGGTCTTGGAATGAGAAAGGCAATCTACAGGCCTTTCCCGCAGGCCGTACCGCCGACTCACACGATCGACAGAGAGAACTGCATATACTTCAAGACGGGAAAGTGCAAGGCGTGCGAGAAGTTCTGCGAGGCGGGAGCGGTCGACTTCGAGATGGAAGACCAACTGCTCGAGATCGAGGTCGGAGCCATCATAGTCGCAACTGGTTATGACGTGTGGGATCCAACAGAGGCACCGGAATATGGCTACGGGAAGTATCCGAATATCTACACTTCGTTACAGTTCGAGAGATTGATGAACGCATCTGGCCCCACAAAGGGTCATGTCCAGAGAAGGAGTGATGAGAAGGAGCCCAAGACCGTCGCCTTCATCCAGTGCGTAGGTGCGAGAAATGCGCAATTGGGTCACCCCTATTGCTGTAGTGTGTGCTGCATGTACACAACCAAGGAATCGATGCTCATGAAAGAGCATGGTGATATCAAATGCACTATCTTCTACAAGGACTTGAGGGCCTTCGGCAAGGGTTTCTATGAGTATGTCGAAAGAGCGAAGAATGACTACGATGTGGAGTATATCAACTCTGATGCGACCGTTGAAAGAGATACCGACAGCGGCAACCTCATAGTCGCCTACGATGTAGAGGGCAAAAGGGCCACCAAGGAATTCGAGACGGTCGTTCTCGCTGCATGTCTGATTCCAAGAGAAGATGCACCTGAACTTGCCAAGATACTGGGGATTGACACCGACGAATACCATTTCTTTGAGGTCGCTGACAGAATCCTCAAGCCCCTTGACACGAAAGTCGCCGGGATATTCGTGGCCGGCTACTGTCAGTCACCAGTAGATATCCCTGAGGCGGTCGCCCAGGGCTCGGGTGCCGCGGCCAGAGCGTCAGAAGTCGCCGGAGAAAGGCCCAAGGCGGTCGAGGCAGTCAAGGAGGCGATCGCGTGAGTGAGGAAGCCCCAAATGAGGAGACCGAAGAGACTGAGGAAGCCCTGGAGGCTGGGGAAACGGAAGAGAAGAGCCCTGAGGAGCAGACTGTCGACTTGCCCACGGAAAGAAGAGTGGGTGTCTTTGTATGCCATTGTGGCTCCAACATAGGGGGCGTTGTGGATGTTCCTTCCGTAGCCGAATACGCCAAGACCCTGCCTGGTGTCGTCCATGCTGAGGACGACCTGTATATGTGCGCAGACGACGGTCTCAAGGCCGTGCAGAACGGCATCAAGGAACACAATCTCAACAGGGTCGTTGTGGCCTCATGCACGCCCAGAACGCACGGCCCACTCTTCCAGTCCACCTGCGAGGAAGTCGGGCTGAACAAGTACCTCTTCACATTCGTCAACATCAGAGAGCAATGCTCCTGGGTCCACATGAAGGAGCCAGAGAAGGCCACGGAGAAGGCGAAAGAGCTAGTCAGGATGGGTGTTGCCCGAGTCAAATTGCTGGAGCCTTTCGAGGAGCTAAAGAATCCTGTAGAGCCAAAGGCGCTCGTGATAGGCGGTGGGGTTTCCGGCATGAGTGCGGCTTTGTCCCTCGCCAATCAGGGATTTCCGGTCTATCTAGTGGAGAGGGAGGATGAACTAGGTGGATTCGTGAGACTCCTCAACAACCTCTACTTGGGAGGGGGCGACACAATGGAGACGATACAGCCGTTGATAGACGACGTCATGAGCAACGAGAACATCGACGTTCTCCTCTCCTCGGAAGTTAGGAATGTGGATGGCTTTGTGGGCAACTTCGACGCGACAATCGATGCGAATGGTGAGGACAAGAACGTCAAGGTCGGCTCGATTGTCGTGGCCACTGGCGCGCTCGAGTATCTTCCAGAGGGGTTGTACGGTTACGGGATGCTAGACAATGTTGTCACCCTCACCGAATTCGAGATAATGTGCCGCGTGAAGAAGGTCCCATCGAAGGTCCGATCAATCGCTTTCATACAATGTGTTGGCAGCCGAGGCCAGAAGGTCAGTTACTGCTCGCGGATTTGCTGCAATGTCGCGACGAAGAACGCCCTGAACATCGTGGAGAACTACAACGAGATGCTCGGCCAGCTCGACGATATTGAGAGCGTCCCGGTTGACCTGCACGCACCCGAGGAGGTCATGCAGAGACGACGACGGAGACGACGAAGACCTGCCGGAGCTCCTCCATCCACCGAGGAGAGAAGGATAGCCCATCAGGTTGAGGTGTACGTCTTCAACAGAACGATGACGACCTACGGTGTAGAGCACGAGCTATACTACAACAGGGCAAGGGAAAGCGGGGTGAGGTTCATACGCTACAGGAACGAGAGGCCCCCAAATGTCACGAAAGAAGGGGACCAGCTCATAGTCACATACTACCACGAGACCCTCAAGGTGGAGAGGAAGCTGGCCGTGGATATGGTGGTTCTTTCGACACCACTCGTTCCCCAAGAAGATGCAAAGGACGTATCGCAGATGCTCAAGGTTCCACTGGGCCCCTCGGGCTTTTTCTTGGAGGCT
The DNA here is from genome assembly GCA_023130895.1 of Thermoplasmata archaeon. Classification (GTDB taxonomy): domain Archaea; phylum Thermoplasmatota; class Thermoplasmata; order RBG-16-68-12; family JAGMCJ01; genus JAGMCJ01. The sequence continues at coordinate 1,230 of JAGMAI010000038.1, read as the reverse complement.
CACGTGAAACTCAGGCCTGTGGACTTTGCGACGGATGGGATATTCGTCTGCGGCACGGCGAAGGGGCCAGCGGATATCACAGAGAGCGTTTCCCAAGGCCTAGCTACTGCGTCCCGAGCCGGGTCTCTCATGAAAAAGGGATACGTCCAGGCGGAGGTCCTGACGCCACAGATCGACGTGGACAGGTGCATCGGGTGCGGAATATGTGAATCGGTCTGTCCCTACAAGGCCATAGTCGTGAAGAGAGGGGACAGGGGCCTCAAGGCAGAGGTCATTCCCGCGGCGTGCAAGGGGTGCGGCACGTGCGGAGCCTCGTGCCCCATGAAGGCGATAGTGATGAGCAACTACACTGACGAGCAGCTGACCGTTGAGGGGATCTCCAGCCTCAGGGAGGTGCCTGTTTGAGCTCTGCTGGAGATACCGTGAAACAGGTCGACGACATGAGAAATGCATGGATCTTCGGTAGGCATATATCCACTCTGCCAAGGTGGGCTCGTCTTCAGGAGGAATCTATCAGGGACGCGGAAGCGGGTCTTCCAGATATCGACGCTGACACCAGGCGGAAAATCGTACGACAGCTTCTCCTCACACTCAGGTGCCACACTTGCGAGAGGAAGCTCACTGACCAGTGCAACTTCTCCATTTGCGTGAGGGGACTCATGTCCCAGGTGGTCCAGACGGGGTGATGTGAATGGCCGACTTCGAACCCAAGATTGTTGGTTTTCTGTGCAACTGGTGCTCCTACGCGGGTGCCGATTTGGCGGGAGTGAGCAGGTTCCAGTATCCGACGAACGTCAGGGTCATACGTGTGATGTGTTCAGCCAGAGTGGACCCGTCGATCATCATGGAGATGTTCCTCCAAGGCGCCGACGGTGTCTTCGTTGGCGGATGTCACATAGGCGACTGTCACTACATAACGGGCAACCACTACACTGAAAAGAGGATGAAACTGGTCCGCAAGCTCCTCGAAAAGGCTGGGATGAGCCGTCAGAGATTCAGGCTCGAGTGGGTTTCCGCCTCGGAGGGCGTTAGGTTCGCGGGCATCATGAAAGACTTCGCTGAACTCATAAAGGAGATTGGACCGAGTCCTGTTGCCGGGAACAGTCCGGACATGGCGAAGATGGAATCCCTTTTCATCGCGAAGAACATTCTGGAGGACTTCCGGCTCAGGGCGCTCGTGAACAAGCAGGTGGAATTCCTCGAAAGCGGGAATGTCTACGGCAAGAAGCT
>JAGMAI010000037.1 GCA_023130895.1 Thermoplasmata archaeon | reverse complement strand
AACCTGAACAGATACGTCATCCTGTAGACGTCCCTACCGCCCTTGCGGCCTTGGAGCGTCGATGAGACGGTCACTTCCCCGCTGAACCTGGATTGAAGGCGCTTGGTAATCGTCTTCGCGGCACGCCTGCTGCCCAGGTAGAAGTCCGCGCCGCCGTGCAGGCTCTCCTCCTTGCTTATGAACACCTCAGGCCCCATCCGCTCGACCTCCTGGTGAACGATCTCGCTCGCCTTCTCCACAAGCCCCTCCTCGACCTCGCCCTCGGGCGGTCTCACCTGAATGACGGCCTCGAAGTAGTGCCCCTTCTGTCTGGAACACACATCGCAGACGCCCTGCTTGATCCGTACCCGCGTTTTCTTCTCCCGCCGGAACTCGGCATCGTCGACCTTGAGCACCATCAGGAGCTCAGCGGCGAGGTTCCTCTCGTCCTCGTCTCGGAGTTTGACGTCCAGCACGTCCAGCTGCGCGCCGGTGTCGACCTCGACCGCTCCCTCCAGGGCGTGTCGTATCGCCTCCGGCCTCTCCACGTGGGCCCACTTCGCACCGCGCTGGTGGGCACCGCAGTGAGCGCACAGCGTGATGTCCACGTGCTCGGGGACCCGCACGAGCTTGTGCCTCTCGTCGAAACACGCCGCGCAGAGGCTGTCGTGGGTCTCGCCCTCCTTCCCGCACTCAACGCAGTAGCTCACATCACCACCATCTGGGCGTGCGGGACGCCGCCTATCCAGATGACGCAGCCCTCGTCCACGAACCCCTCGCTGATGGCGGCCTCCACGGTCTTCTTGCCCACGAGGTTGGCTATCGTGCACTGGCGCAGCTGGGCAGTGAACTCCTCGACGGAGACCTCCTCACCGTCGTAGAAGCGGCCGCACTCTATCTGCAGCTCGCCCTCCTTGAACGTCTTCCCGAGAATATCGCTGTCGCACGCCGCGAGGAGGAGCTCGACGCCCTTTGTGTAAGTTCGCACGCAGATCAGTCTATCGCCCGCCAACAAGCTTGTACCTGTTCTTGGATGGTGAATAGACTTCTCCTTCTTGACTCCATCGCTTCAGGAGGGACTCGACCCTGCTGGAGTGTATGCCCTTCTCCTCCGCCATGGAGATGATGTCCGAGATGTCTGCGCTGTCCTCCTCTCCCGACAGCTCGCGGATTATGTCCCTGAGCGCCATCATATGCTCCCGCTGCGACGTGCTCGTGCCCGTGACGATTATGTCGATGTCGAACCTCCCCGCCTCGCCGGCGACCTTGCGGAGCCAGTACTCGACGATCCTGACCGACCGCCTGGCGTCGTCCTCCGTCACGGACTCGCTCAATCGCGCCCTCGCGCTCGCCTCCGCCAGCCTCACGAACGCCTCGAGCTGCCTCGGAGTGATGGGAACGGCCGAGCCCTCCGCCTCGCCCTGCTTCCTTATCTCCAGGTACTTCTCCTTTATGATATCCATCGCCTCGGGCGTGAGGACGGGACTGATCTGCTTCGCGTAGGCCACGTACTTGCGCAGGAACTCCGGTTCGAAGTAGGGCTCGAACACCTCGGCGTCGGGTATGTCCGTGCGGATGCCCTCCTTCATCCTCTTCCTCAGCTCGCCGACAAGGTGCCCCTTCAACATATGGTCGGCCATATCCATGTCCCTTCTGGACTCCGGGATGTCGAGTATGGAGAATATGACGTCAAAACGCGAAAGCAGCGTCGGGGAGAGCTCTATCTGCTCCGAGATGAACTTGTGCTCGTCGAACCTGCCGAAACGCGGGTTCGCGGCGGCCAGTACCGCGCAGCGCGTCGGGAGCGTGGCGGTTATCCCCGCCTTGGAGATGGATATGAACTGCTGCTCCATCCCCAGGTGTATGGCGTCCCTGTCCTGCGGGTTCATCTTCTCTATCTCATCGATGCACACCAGTCCGCCGTCGCCCAGGACCATCGCGCCCGCCTCGAGCGTCCACCGCCCCTCGCCGAACTCGTCGCGGACTGCTGCTGCCGTGAGGCCCGCCGCGGAGGACGACTTCCCCGCCGTGTAGACGGACCGCGGGGAGAGCTGGCTCATGTACGTCAGCAGCTGGCTCTTCCCTGTACCTGGGTCGCCGACGAGGAGTACGTGTATGTCCCCTCGGATCCTCGTGCCGTCGGGCATCTCCTTCGCCACCCCGCCGAAGAGCTGCAGCACGAGCGCCTCCTTCTCCGTCGTCAGTCCGAATATGACCGGAGATATCGAGGAGATTATGTTCTCGACTATCCTCTCGTCAGATGCGACCTCCTTGATCCTCGCGACGTCCTCATCGGTGACGTCGATCTCCTTGAACTGCAACTGCTCGGACTCCACGCTGTTGGCGTCGACGAAGATGTCGAACACGGTCGACTTGGTTCGCATCCTCGTCCTCTGGACGCTCTTCAGCTCGCCGTTCAGTACCACCCTGTCGCCGGGCGTGATGACCCCGGCGAGGTCGTCCACGCAGTACGCGGTCAGTCTCTCCGGCTGCGCGCCGCCCCTCAGTATCTCGGGCTTCTCCTGGACCTCGATTTTCTGAGTGTCGATGAACTCGGACTCGTCGAGGATGAGATTGAAGCGGGTGGAGCTGGAGCTCTTCCCGCAACCGCCGGAGCTCTGCGGACACTCCAACGGCTCTCGGAACGCCACCCCCTCCTGCCTCGTGGTGAACTTGTGCCCGCACCTCATGCACTCGAACATGGCCTCGATTATCATGGGCCGGACCTCCGTGGCTTTCCGGACCAGCCCCTCGATGGCGATGAACCGCCCGACGTGCTTGCTCCTCAGGTCGCGGATCATAATCCTCCGGTCGCGCGGGAGACCCCTCATCCGCAGGTGGATGGACACGTCCTCGTCCGTTGGCGGGACCACGCTCGTGATCGCCTCCTCGCCGGCCGAGACGGCCCGCGCGGGGTTCCTCAGGGAATGTATGGCAAAATCGGAATCGTACCTGTCTAGATCCTCGAACGTGACGTCCAGGCTCTTCTTCTGAGGGAAGACGTCGGCTATCGCTGTTATCTTCGACTCGTAGCCGTGCTGATCGAAGAACTCCTCCCACTTCGATAGTAGCTCCTCGTCCGTGTACTGAATCACAATGACCTCCCCCTAATCAGTAGGGTATCGGCACCCTCCTATTAATCCTTGTCAGCCGCACTCCGAGAACCCGCAGCTCGGGCAGAACCCGCAGTTCCCCGAGGACATGAGCGGGGAGGAGCAGTCGGGGCACAGCTCCGTGCACTGGCACGAGGGGTTGGATGTCGTGCTGCTTCCATCGAGAACCTCCATGCTATCACTGCACCTGACCACGCGGGCGGAGCGTATAAGGCTTCGAGCGGGAGGTGTGTGAATGTGATATTCAGAAGAGAACTGTTATATCGCCACAAGTCAACTCTCATGCCGAAGCTCAGAGGGATACTGTTGCGATTGACGAGGTTGACTGGACAAGCATTTCGTAGAGGTCCGAACTCGACTGGAGCCCGTGCGTCCGCATCGGGGATCGTGGGCATCCTCGTCGTCATCGTTATCATGGTCTCAGCGGCCATGTTCTACTTCTATGTCCTGCTGCCTGGCTCGGGCGAGGTTTCCGAAACGCGGCTCTCGAAGGCCAGGGCAATCGGTGGCAATGTTTGGGAGGTCACGGTCGAGTCGGCCAATCCAACCAAGAGCCTGTACTACTATGTGGCGATACTGGACGAAGACGACTCCCACACGATCACGCTGGAGCCGTTGACAGGCTCATCTCCCGGAATCACGTTCATCGACCACGATGGAGATTGGCGTCTGTCGTCCGATGACTACTTCAAGCTGACCTGCGAACCCAAGAGCGGCTATTCTTTCACGCTCGTCCATCGGACCGACATGGAGATGCTGGACACCGTGGAGTGGCAGACGTAGGCCGTGATGTCCGCCCGAGTTTCTTTCGCCGATGAAGACGCTGGGCGCGCCTGAAGGTTAACAGTTATATCCTTCCACTCGCATGGGCGCTATGGAGGTTCGGAGGGATGTCGATACGAACGATTCTGTGCGCCTTGCAGACTTACCCTTACCCTGGGCCGTGGGTGCCCCCAAAGCGTGATGACAAGACGGCCCTGACAATCATCGTGGTGGTCGTGGCGATTCTCATCATCGTGCCAGTCATATTGAGCGCCGTCCTGTATTTCATAGTCAGCGGGTTGATCGGTGATGGCCAACCTCACGAACCAGTCGTAATACTGGACGTCCCGGAACCATCGGCCGGCAATCAATGGAGCGTGGCCGTTGCAGGGGTCTCGTCCCTTGAGCTTCTGTATGACTTCGAGGCGATACTCCTGGAGAACGGCACTTGGTTGGACAGAATCGCCCCGCTAGAGGAAGGGACGCCCCCTCCCCTGTCCTTCACCGACCTGGACGGTGGGTATAGCCTGTCCGTCGGTGATTTCTTCACGATCACGTGCAAGCCGGGAAGCTCCTACGATCTCATCATCATATGGAGGGCCTCAAACAGCGAGGTCGGAGCGGAGCACTGGTATACTTACTAGCCCTCTGCGCAGGTCCGCCCCGCACGCCCCCGCCTAAGGCTGCGGTTGTATGATTATGGGGTTCCCGCCGTCCGTGATTATGATGTACTGGATGTTGCTGTCCGGGTTCGTGAGCGCCTGTATGTAGAGCAGCGTGAGGTATGCCTCGGTCACATTGACCAGATTGGGGTCCGAGATTTGCAGCTGTTCCATGACCATCCTCACGGCCTCGGCGGTTCCGTTCGCCATAATTATCGTCGCGTTCCTGATGCCTTCCGCCTCGAGAATGGCCTGCAGCCTCTCCGCGTCCGCGTTTATGATGGTGACGTTCCTGTTGAACTCTGCCGTGATCACCTTCTGCTCCGCCGCTTTCTTCTCCTCGATGGCTACATCGAGCGTCGTGGGAAGGTCTATCGATCTTATCAGGAAGTCCTCCACGACCACGTCGTATGCACCCAGCTCCTGCTTGATCACCACTCGAGTCTCCTCCTCGACGACCATCCTTCCCTCTCCGCCGATGTACTCTCCCGTGTAGTTGCTCGCCACGTTCCTGGGCACGGTCCTGAGGTACCTGTCGACGAGGTCGAGAATGTCACCTCTCTCGATCCTGACGTCGGCGACCTTGTCGGGCTCCATCCTCCAGATGAGAGAGACGTCCATCCGTATGTCCAGGTTGTCGGACGATCTCACTGTCAGCGTGCTTCCCTGTGACGCGCTCATGTCCCTGGTCTGCGTGTTGTAGCGGATGATCTCGATGCTGGACAGGGCATAGTACGGGTTCCAGTGCCATCCCTCGCTTATCTCGATCCTGTCTGGTCCTGCCGGCGCGGCCACGATGACTCCCTTGTGACCGGCGGGGACGTTCACGAAGCCTCCCACGAGCAAGAAGACGAAGACTGCGACAATCACGCCAGTGATGATGAGTTTGCCCATCGACACTCCTCCATCCTTCCTACCAAAAAGCCGCTTGCTCACCGTCCCTTCCCCAAATTGGAATCCTACCCTTGTTGGCATGGTTTCTCCTCTGAGGAACCAGATGCATACCGGAGTAATAACGTTGCCGAGGTGCGCCCGTACCGACCGAAGGCGACCGTGCCTATCATGCAGAGTTCCATCTGGATCCCGGGTTCATTCGGCCTGCCGGCTTCCCGCTACCTTCGCCAGAGATCAAGACTGACGATAGCTTCGCCTGACTTCCCGAAACCAATCATCGGGTAGGCCCAGCTCAGCCGGAAGTGCTCGCTCGGCGGGTCACTCTCTTCCGGGGCGAACACAATCTTCGTGAGCCCTCCCGAGGATTCGTTGATATAGCTGGAAGAGAGGAGGAAGCCGTACCTTTCCAGTATCAGATTCCTCGCGAGTTCGTGGACGAGCAGATCGCATTCAATCAGTGGCTCCGTCGACTCCCTGCTGTCTTGTGCGCTGGTCCTGAGCAGGATGTATCTGTCGACCGCCTGCGTGTGGTTCGCCCCGCAACGTCCCAGGTCCAACGTGCTGCGCATCAGGACGATGAACGTGTCCTCCGCGTAGTCCTTTGTATCCGCCGCGGAGTCGATTTCCGAGATCTCCAGATGCCCGGACATGCCCATCAGCGAGAAGGACACGATCAGGCTCGCGATCAGCAGGAAGATAAGCGCATCCGTGACGGCCAGCTGACCCGTGCTGTTCATCTCACCCTCTCCATATGAGGATCGACACCCGAGCGGCGTGGACCTCCCCCTGTCGGATCCAGACGTTGCAGCTCGTCGTCGCTCCAATGACATTCCCGAACGGCGCGGAAGTCTGGAAGGACTGGTCCGTCGAGTTTGTCACGTCATGTATCGCCAATCGGAACTCGTACGGCGTCTGGAGGATCTCCCCCAACCGCTCAACGGATGTGTTGAACACAGAGGCCTGGTCCAGCAGGAGGTATTCCCCGTCCTTGGTCAGCCGAGGGTGGGAAACGACCTTCTCAAGGAGACCCCTTGCATCCTCCTTCATCTCCAGTGCCTTCAGCGTGTCGATCTCGTTCACGTAATTGCCGTGCAGACTCACCAGGAGCAGGCCCAGCGCCGTGAGGATCACCGCCAGCGCCACGAGCTCCTCTAGAATGTGCGAAATTGCTCTCTCGTCCCTCCACATGCTATTACTAACGGGGGACTGGGTAAATATCTTGCCAAGAAGGTTTTTAACCCTCACGGAAGTTGCATATGCGTTCGGAGGGATGTCGGCCTGGACACATGCAGGGCGGAGTATTCAAAAGAGAGGAACCTTCTCGAGATCGACTGCACGGGATGCGATGCCCGTCCTGACCTGAGGAAGCAGAAGTGCTTCACGGGCTCCCTGTTGGCCTTCGACTCCAGGCTGAGAATCGAGAGAGTGGTTCTCTCAGGAACCATTGTGAAGATGTACACGACGCTGAGCGTGGAGCTCCTGTCCAGGATGAGGAGCCTGTTGGACGCCCTCTCAGCAATCAGGGCGGAGCTGAACCAGCGTGTCCGGCCGAAGAAGGAGTTGAAGCAATGCCGCGGATGTCAGCTGGACCCGAGGAGGCTGTTTGCCGAATTGGAGGCCGCGTTCCTTAGCGGGCTCACCGATTTCTTCTCGACGCTGAGGAAGATGCTTGAGATCGCGAAGAAGGATGGCGGACCCAGATGCGAATTGTGCCTTTTCCAGACGAAGGCGGATGCCCTCATCCTCCTTGACGAGGCGATGCTCCTCAGACGGTTCGCTCTCAGGGTAGGCCTTGGGATCGTGGAGGGGTGACCTCGGCCGAAAGGACTTCGAGAACCTCCACTGCGCTGCGAGACCCCTACGCTCACGCGGCTCTCAGGATTAGGAGGATAGACACAAGTGCCATCCAACGGTCAATCGGCCGGCTCCTTGCCAGGGACCAGAAGTGGAAGCCCTTCTTCGTCTCCTTCTGGGTCCTCGGCGACCCTCCTGAGCATCTCGAAGTGACCAGCAGCTATGCCGTCGGAGAGTCCCGCATCCAGATCTTCCGTCTGGAGAACTCCCCCGATTTCCTCTACTGGCTCTCTCCGCCCTCATTCGAAGTGCCCGAGGATGAGCTCTCGATCCTCTGGAATGTCGTGGATGAGATATGGTCCGTCCTGCCCTCGAATCTCGATCTCGGCAACGCCGCCCAGGTGAGACGCTACATCAGGAATCGGGCGGAACACCTGATCGCGCTCCATCTGCCCAGAACCCTGGGGAAGGCCGAGCGATTGCGTCGGTCGCGCTTTCTGGCGGTCCTTCTGGAGAGGAACACCGCCGGGCTGGGAATCCTCGAGATCCTCCTTGCCGATTCCAACGTTCAGGACATCTTTCTCGACGCACCTTGCGAAAAGGTGCCGTTCCATCTCACGGTTGCCGATGCCGGGGGAGGAAGATCGCATCAGAGATGCAGGTCGAACATCCTCATGTGCGAAACGGGCCTGCGTAACATCATCTCCAAGCTCCTCATCATGAGCGGGAAGCCGTTCTCGGAGAGGAGTCCGGTCCTTGAGACGGACCTCGGTGACATGAACGCCAGGTTGACCGCCGTGGCACCACCGCTCAGCCCAGACGGGATAGCCCTCGCCGTTCGTAGGCACTCCACGGACCCCTGGACGCTCACGAAGTTGGTCTATCACAGGAGTCTGACGCCGCTAGCCGCCGGTCTCATCTCGTTCCTCATCGACGGGAATGCCACGATACTTGTCACGGGCAGTCGCGGGGCGGGGAAGTCCTCTCTCTTGGGAGCGATGATGTTCGAGTTCCCGACCAGCCAGCGCGTTCTCACGATCGAGGACACGCTGGAGCTCCCGTGCGCGGAGCTCCGCCGCCTCGGGTACAAGATCCAGGGCCTGTATGTCGGTTCCGGGGAGTCATCGAACCGGATGACAGCGGAGAAGGCGCTAAGGGTCTCTCTCCGCTTGGGCGAATCGGCCCTGGTACTCGGGGAGGTCAGGGGGGAGGAAGCCAAGACGCTCTACGAGGCGATGCGGGTGGGAACCGCGGGCTCTGCGGTCCTCGGAACGATCCACGGAAGCTCATCCAGGAGCGTGTTCGAGCGAGTTGTCCACGACCTGGGCATTCCTCCGCAGTCCTTCTCGGCCACCGATATCGTTATCGTCGCGGGACTGTTCCGGCCGAGGGGAACGCAAAATTCCAGACGCAGGGTGATCGAGATTTCCGAGCTCTGCAAGGAATCCTATGATGGCAGGTTCCTCCCCCTGATGAGGTTCAGCATCTCGCAGGACTCTCTTGTCGAGACCGATGTCTTCCTTCACGGTTCCAACAAGATTCGAGAGATTGCGAACTCCTGGGGAATGAGCTATGGCGAAGCTATTGCCAGCATCCACGCTAGGGCTGAGTGTAAGCTCCACGTCGTCGAGCTCGCCCGCAGGCTGGGGACGAAGCTGCTCTCCGCGAAGCTCGTCTCGCTGGCGAACTCGGTCTTCTCATCCCTCGTCGAGGAGGGCTACTCCGGCAGCGACCTGGTTGCGCAGTGGAAGGAGTGGATGGATGTGAGGGCCGTGTATGTCTAGGCCCGGCGTAGCATTCACGAGGCTCTGCAGGTTTGCACACCGCACGCTCGGGCCTCTGCGGTGCAGGACGAAGCCAAGCCCGGGTCCGGCCCGGACGGCTCGGTCAAGCGCCAAGAAGCGGCTTGTCCCGGCCCTTTCGAAGCTGAAGTCGATGCTGGATTATGACATGAGATCGATCGAGGACGACATCGCCTTCGTGGGGCTCGGGCTGAGGCCTGGGGAGGTAGTCTCCGGTGGACGACTGGTCCTCCTCTGCTCTCTCCTGGCGGTCCCGGTCCTCGCGGTGCTTCAGCCGCATTTCATCTACATCGTTCTCGCTCTCATCCTCCCATTGCTTCTCCAGAGAACGGTCCTGTCGTATCCGGCAACGCTCGCCGCGAGGATCGAGAAATCGTCCCTCAGGGAGGCTCCAGAGGTGATGAGCTACCTGATCGGCGGCGCGGGAGGGGCGCTGACCTATGAGAACGCGGTCCTTTCGTCCGCGAAGAACTCCAGGGGGATGCTGAAGGGCGGCTTCCAGCGGATGATCTGGAACGTTCACACGAAGGGAAGAAGTCTCCCAGAGGATTTCGCCGAGTACGTGCGGAAATGGA
>JAGMAI010000036.1 GCA_023130895.1 Thermoplasmata archaeon | reverse complement strand
GTCTCGGAGGGACTTGAGTCTCTTGGCGACTTCCTTCTGGCGGGAAAGCCCCTGGAGGAGGCGCTTCTGAAGACCGCGGAACGGATGGAAGGGACGGAACTGGCGGGGAGGATCACCAGAGACATCTTCCTCATGTCGAGGGGCACGACCAGGGCCGGGGAGACGCTGACATGCGAAGGCGCGATTCGGGATGAACCCATTCTGGGATCGAATCTCAAGGCGGTCGTGGACATCACGCAGAAGGACGGGATCCTGGCGGGAACGGTGGCAAAGCTGATCGCATCCGACCTCAGGGATACCTCGAGGATCGAGGCGGATGCAAGGGACGAGATGAGCCCGATCGTCCAGACGGTGAACAGCACCCTCACGTTCTTCTCGCCTCTGGTTCTCGGGGTCACGGCCTCGATGTCCCTGCTCATGGAAGCTCACTTCTCGGGCTCCGGAGGGATGACACCGTCCGCCCTCGTGCTGATCCTGGGAGCTCTCCTGTGCTGCAACCTGGCGGTGGCGAGCTACTTCACGGAAGGCCTTCAGGGAGGCGACGTCACCACGACTCTCTCGAGAATCGGGAAGGGGCTCATCGTGTCGATACCACTGTACTCGCTCTCGTTCCTGTGCGCTTCGTACTTCTTTGGCGTCCTCTGAGGGTCGCGGAAGCTCAAGAAAAGCAGCCTACAGCATCCACATGGTGTCGGCGGGGACCTTTATCCAGTATCCTTCGCCCGGGGCCATGTACGTCGGTCCAGTGAGGCGGTACAGGTAGTACGGCGGTGCGACGGCGTTGAAGCTCTCCGCCTTCTCGGCCCCGGTCTGCGCCATCAGATCGCCAGCTGTGTAGTCCCACCAGTACAGGTGCGGGAACCCGACCAGGTTCCACCCTTCCTTCAGGAAGATCTCCGCGCTCTTGGGCACGACCCCTGCGCTCGTCACAGGCTCGGCCGAAGTCACATTGACCCAGATCGCCATGGACTGGTTCACCGTCAGAAGGTCGTTCCAGTTCTTCCAGATGTGGTTCTCCCTCCACTCCTCCGTCCACGGATCGTAGAACCTCGCCATGTCCCAGCTGACCGTCTGCAGCGCGTACTCTAAGGTCTCGTTGACCATCTTGAGCGGGAAGGAAAGAAGCACGTTACCCGGTGGCGTCCATCTTGTGAACTTGGCCACCTGGTCCTCGGTCCTGGCCGGAAGTCCAGCGCTGTAGTTCGCCTCCACGTAGTAGAAGATATTCATCCAGTTCAGGTGCCCCATGTTGTAGTGGTCGTAGAAGTTGAAGCCCTGCGGGACAATCGCCAGGAACTGGTATCCCGTCCCGTCCGGATTGTATGCGCCCGTGTTGAAGTACACTGTGTAGTGGTCGATCATCGTCGCGTCGTCTGCCGAGAGGTCCCACTCGATATGGACATGCATGTAGTTGGGTCCGAACAGCCATGCGCGCAGGTTCGTCGGCGGCTCGGGCGAGAGCTTCAGCGTCGTGAAGTTGTAGTGCAGCCCCCCGTTCGTATCGGTGGTCGTGTGATCGTACGGATCCGAGGATTCCACGTCGAACATGTACATCGTCTCGGGCTGCAGTCCCGTCAGCAGCACGTCGTGCTGGATGCGGTACCCGCTCATGTACTCCTCCGCGTCGAGCGGGGCGCTCGTGTTGTAGTACACTCTCGAGTCCGCGGGCTCGTTCGTCCTCCAGATTACATTCGCAGAAGTGGACGTGATGTTGGTGACCATGAGATTGAATATCAGCGGGGCCGAGGCGTCTACGATCGCCGTATCCGTGGAAGTGTGTATCGGGTTCATGTCGTCGTACTGGACGGTCACGATGTCGCCCTCCGAGACCTGCAACTGTCCGTCAGTCGTTGGCGCGCCCGTGGTGGTGTTTATCGTCCCCGTCCACCTCCCTGAGCCGGGCGCGGACTCGTTCAGCGAGACCGTCTCGGGAGCGGGTTCCGTCGTGCTCCAGATGGTCACGTTCACGGCCGTCGGTCCCGTGTCCCGGACAGTTATCCCTATCGTGTCGCTGTCCCCGTAGACGCTCCGGTCCAGATACACCTGCCCCCAGCCCGTGCCGAGGTCGCCCAGCGCCACCAGGGCGTAGGGCTGCGGTCCGCTCGGGACGTTGTACCCTATCACCTCGATCGTCCACGCACCCACCATGGGGCTCTTGATGTGGACGCCCTCCTGCACGTTCAGCCTGTCGTAGCTGCCCATGTCGGGTTGCGACTCTCCCTGAGCGAAGGTCCCCATTACATTGCCCTTGTACGTGGTTCCGAGCGGGTCCGTCACAAGAAGGTCGAGGTCGTTCACGATGTTCGGTGTGGTCCACGCGACCCCGGGATAGTCGGTCCACGTGAGCATCACCCTCAGCGGCTCTGCGGAATCGAGAACGTAGTAGGACTCGATTCTTGATTCTCCCGTGCTCAGGCTGGACGTGTCGTCAACGATCTCCATGCGTCTCGTGTCCCCCGCGAAGCAGAGGGCGTCGTCCAGGAGGACCCGCCCCCAGCCTTGCGCGTTGTTGGGCCAGGTGTTCTCGTTCTTACTGTCCGTGTATGAGCCGGTCATCTGCTGAGCGCTTGCCGCCAGCACGCCCTTCATTAATGCTGCGGAGGGCTCGAAACCGTCCGCGGGGTTCTTTGTCCCAGTCGGCCACCAACCCTCCATGAAGTACTGGCGGGTCATTGCCGCGAGCGACGCGTGGTCGGGTGCCGAGTAGCTCGTTCCGCCCCAGCCCGCTTCCCAGGCCGTGTTCGTGTCGTCCCTCGGGTTTCCCGTAGACATGGATGAAGTGCCCTCTCCCACAGCTATGACCGTGGGCTTTCTCCTACCGTCCGAGGTCGGTCCGGGGCTGCTGTAGCTAGCCACACTGTTCTGGTTCGGAGAGGTCGCGCTTGAGCCCGATGACAGCACGTTCTTGGCAGTGGCGGGGCTAACGACGTCGTACCAGCCCCCGCCTCCGTTCCCGTTCGAGAATATGATAAGCATGTCAGGATTGTTCCACATGAACTCGTCGAGCATTTGCGCGCCCTGCGTGTACGCGGTCGTCGAGGATCCCCACGAACCGGAGTGCACCCTCGCCCCCGCGTCGTAGGCTGGGCCGAACAGGTTGTCATAGTCCGACGGTACCCAGCTCAGGGCATCCCGCCAGAGTCCTCCCCATTGCTGCACATCTCCTATGTCCTGGAAGAATATCTTGGCGCCCTTGGCGCCTCCGTCATTGCTGCTCGAGCCGATTGGATCGTCATTACCGCCGAACGTCCCCGTCACCATGGTCCCGTGTCCCAAGGTTCTCCATCCAGCGTCCCAGCGGTTGGGGCTGTCCTTCCATGCCCACTCTTCGTTTGCCCCGCCGTGCACCCAGTACCGCACGAGCTTTCTCCGGGTCATGTCCGTGGCGTTATAGATGTCGCCCTTCTGTATCGTCGTCGCGTTCTCGCGGAAGAAGTTGTGATCGAAGTCCATCCCCGTGTCGGAGAACCCGACGAGCTGTCCCTCGCCCGAGATCCCCATGTCCCAGATGCGCCTGTCGCTTGGGACGTTCGTCTGCATTATCCACTGCATCCGCCTGTTCTGGACCTCCGGGACCTCTCGCGGCTGTATGAAGTTGACATCTGCCAGTCTGGCGACCTCGACGACCTGCTCGTAGGTCACGCGGGCGTCCACTCTGCCGAAGTCCTTCCCCTCGTACGTGTAGATGACCCTGCGCTCCGGGAGCAGCCCGAGAACGGCGTTGACGCCATCTGGATCGAACGTTATGATCTGAGCCTCGACGATGCCCGCCTCGAACGTGAGCTCGGGCACAATCTTGTACGCGGGCTGGAAGACGCCCGTCCACTGGACTGCCTGGATCTTCTCCAGGTTCGTGCGCAGTCCAGGGGCCATCCTCACGAGGAAGGCATTCGAAGGAACGTAGTTCACGATTTCCGCGCCGGCTCGCGTCAGCGAGTCCTTCCACTCCTCCTTGACCGGATCACTGAACTGGACGATGTAGTAACCATCGCCTCCAGCGGGATAGTCTGTCACTCTCAGACCGGCCGTAATCTGCGGCTCCCCGTTCCTGGTATCGAAAGCGAATCCATAGATTCCGAGGTAGTGCGGATCGCCCACCTGCGCGTCGTAGACCTCTCCCTTCGTCGAGGCGAGGTCAACGGGGCCGATTGTCAGGATGAACGCGAGGGATAGCATTACTGCGATGACGCTTCTGCTCGTCATGGGGGTTCACTTTGTGTTAGTCAAGCCGCCTATATGAGCCTGCTCAGATGTAGACCAGCCAGATGTAGTCGGCTCCGCCAACCCAGTAGGCCTCTCCGGGTGCAAGGACGTACACGTCCGCAAGCTCCTGCAGGTGGTAGGGCACTGCCGCCGAGTATCCCTCGACCTTCGTCGCCCCGGTCGTCGCCTTCAGGTCACCGACCGTCATCGAGCCCGTGAGCGACGGGTATCCGACAAGCGTCCAGGGCGAGATCAGCTCGATTTGGACCTGGGTCTGCGCGTATCCGGCGACATGGAGATCGTCCGTTGCTGGAACGTCCACCCAGTAGCCCTTGCCTGGCATGATCGTGGTCAAGGCCCCGCAGTAGGGCTTGAGCGAACTACAGCTGTCCCAACCGCCCACCGACGGGTCGTAGGTCCAGACCATGTAGTTGGTGTCCATCATCTGGAACACCTCGCCTGTAGACGGGTCCGATGGCGTGATTGGCACCGAGATGAAGTTTGCGCCTGCAATCAGCGGGATCCAATACTTCGCCGCCTGCCGTGAGGCCATGGTGGAATCGCCGCCCGAGCTGTTGGAGTATATCGCGTAGTAGTAGTTGCTGATGGCCGAGCCCGCTCCCGCGTGAACGTACGCGTTCGTCTGGTTCGGCACGCTGGCGAGGAACGAGTAGCTCGCGGCCGTCGGGTCGTAGCTCGTCCCGGAATAGATGGCATAGTTGGTCACGTCAAGCGGGTCGTCGGGTGACAATGTCCATGTGAGGGTCACATCCGCGTAGGCGAATCCAGTGATCCCCGCCATGAAGTCGGACGGTGCCGAGACTACCTTGCCGAGCATGGTGAAGCACCTAGACTCCCACGCTCCCCAGTTGTTCGCGGCGTCCTGCCCGTGGATGAAGATGCAGTGCACTCCGGGCGGCCAGTCTGCCGAGCCGGTCCAAGTGGCCTGCTCCAGGGCGGTGTCGAAGATGTCCACAGGGCTCATCGGCGTTCCTCCGCCGTCAGGTCCAGTAGCGTCCATGTAGAACTCCACGGCCTGGATTAGCGAGTTCCCGTAGTTCGTATCGTCGACGGTCGCCGTGAATGTGACGCTCGCGTATCTCTCGCCCGGGTTCGGGACTGCGTTTATGCTTCCCGGGATGGTCATGGGGCCAACACTGTCTCCCCCGGGCTTCAGGATAGTGAACGTGTCATCCGATATGTCCGTGCCGTTGAGCATCGGGTAGGGGACACCGTCGTCCTCGACAACGACCTTCACGCGGTAGTGTATCCCGTTCTGCAGGCTGCTCACGTCCCAGTTGTAGGTCGTGTCTCCCGGCAGCGGGTCGGGCGTTATCCTCACCCAGGACTGACCGTCGTTCGGGCTGTAGAAGAGTGCCTGGCTGTTTACGCCTGACGAGTACACCTGGCGGCTCCAGTCGATCTGTACGGTGCTCCCGACGAAGACCTCTCCGCCGTTGGGAGCGATCACCTGAATATCTGGATGGTCGTGGCCAATCAGCCACACGACCGTCTTGTTGATTATCGAGCCCCTGTCCAAGTCGTTCACGGCTGGGAAGTTGATTCCGGAGACCTCGAAGAAGTACAAGGCCAGCTTAGATGGTTGACCTCCCCAAACCTTCCCAGGTCCCGCGGTCCCGTTTGCAGCCGAGGAGATCCACTTGAGCCCTATGACCCCCGGGGAAGCATCGATCCCGTAGTTCTTCCAGACGGTCGAGGGGGTTCCACCGTAGCTCTGAGAAATGACCTCATCCCCAGAACCACCTGACCTGTGGGGGATGTAGTTTACCCGGTTGATTCCAACGTACTCATTGCTGATCGGGTCTCCGATGGAACCCTCATTGTCCGTCCAGAGGCTGGGATCTATGTCCCAGTCCGCCTTCAGCGTGGAATTGACCCACTGTCCGGTCTCTATTGAAGCGTATTCGGAACCGGAGTCCTTGGCAAACGCCCATGCGACGTCGTGCGAGGAGACCAGGAACCGTCCTCCCTCGTCTATGTAGTTCGTTATCAGGGCCCTTTCCTCAGGCTCGAACGGTGGGTACTCCTCCAGACCGGTCTGCCAGAGCACTACCTTGTATCCCTGGAGCAGCGTCAGTGTCGGAACGCCGCTTCTGTCCACATACCACTCGTTGTAGGACCATCCGAAGCTCTCGAACGCGTTCCTGTACCTATCGACCCTCTCCGGCGGGAACGTGTCGTCGCCGATGACGAGGAGAAGCTCCGCCTTCTCGGTGGTGACGAAGCTGTAGTGCTGTCCCTGGTTGTCATCCAGAGTCATGTGTCCGAACCTGTCTGTCGACTCGACGTCGAAGTAGTACCTCACGCCCGTCTGCAGGCCGATAACATCAATTGAATGGGAGACGAAGAGACCAGCAGGCGTCTTGACCGCAGTATTGGTCAGAGACAGAGGGTTGGTGTCGTAGTAGACCTTCGAGGTCGCCGACTCGTCCGTGTTCCACACTATCGTGGCCGCCGCGTTGGTTATCCTCGTCGCCTTCACGCCCGTTATCATCGGAGGTGCGCCGTCTATGAGCGCCGTCTGCTGGAGGGTCCTAATCGGGACCGTCGTGTCCGTGTACTCGACCGTGACCGTGTCGTCCTCGCTCACCTGGAGGGTTCCGTCGGCGGTTGGTGTGCCGAAGGCGGTGTTGATCGCCCCCTCGAATACACCTGATCCGATCTCCAGGAGTGTGACATTCTCGCCGCCCGTCTCTGTGTCGCTGTACGCCTGGACCGTCAGCGGGCCGACCGCATCCGCGTCCTCCACCGTTATTCCTATGGTGTCGGAGTCACCGTACAGCGCCCTGTCGAGGAACAGCTGTCCGTA
>JAGMAI010000035.1 GCA_023130895.1 Thermoplasmata archaeon | reverse complement strand
GGGTCGAACGCGTCGAAGTGGATTTCGAAGTACTCATCTGGATCTGGGCCCAGCGTCACTGTCGTGTCGAGTCTCACGGTAGTCTTGCCAGGAAGTATCTCAGGCTCGTAGAAGTATATGTCCCAGATTGCTTCGTCTCCTGAGTATACATGATGCTTCCCTCCCCAGGCCTCATCAAACGGATTGAACTCCGTGTTCCCGAAGTCAAGGAGGTATGAGGTTTCACCCTCAATGTCGATGCTCACAAAGTCATCCGATGTCGTCCAGTTGTGAATAGCAATGGCGATTCTCAGGTCGGTGAGATCATCATTTCCTCTGTTCTCGACAATCATCTCAAATGTGCACACAACATCTGGGCCAAAATCACAATAAGTGACCCATCCACCGGCTTTCCAACCTCCACCTTTCGCTCTTTCGCCAGGATCAGCGTTCAGCCAGATGTGGGCACCACCGCCCGCAAGAGCTGCCGGGAGCAGGGCAACAATCATCATAGAAGCGCAGGCTAGAGCTAGAGTTCTCTTCGCGTACTCTCGCATTTTTCCACCTTCCTCCAAACCCCGAGAGGCCGTGTCCGCGCCGAGTTGGAGCGCGCGTGTGGGCAAAAAGACGCCCCTCCTCGACGCCCTGTTGGACAGCCTCCCCCTTTTTTTGGAAGTTTATGTAGTTCACGAATTGACCTGGGAGGTATATAAATGCGGACTGGAAACCATCCTGAACTGTACCACATACCAGGCCACGTACCACGCGGTTGAAATCTGGATCGAGGCATAGAATCCCAGCCTCGCCCTTCCGGCAATGCGAAAGTAATATATTCAGCCTAGCCAATCATTAGCCAAGTGTGGGCATGAGATATCGAGCACTTCTAGTCCTGACAGTCCTCGTCATCCTTTCCAGTCATGCCGTGAATGTGTCAGCAGCGGTGGATGTGACAAGCGTCACAGTGACTATGGACCGCTCCACCTTCTATGTCAACAATTCCCTCGCCACCGCAACAGCAGTGCTAGAATACAATGGGAACAAGTTTGACCTTGATAATGTGAGCTTCACTTGGTATAGACCAGACTTGAGCATAGCGGCTGTAGGGTTAGATTCGGCAGTCGTCGATGGAAATGCCACAAACTCGTTGGTTGTAGACATGGTTGGCATATGGATTGTCAATGCTACGTATGTGGATCAGCCAGATCAGTCTAATATTACGTCCTTTGAGGTTGAGAGCGCGGGGGACGTCGTCATTGTGACGGACATGATTCTAGGGCTGAATGCCCCTTATTTCGAACTCACGGAGGTTGTTGTCGCAACCGCCTTGCTTGACTATGCGGGGAATGTGAGCATCCTCAAGCCGGTTAACTTCACATGGATCGATCCCTTAGGTGCGATTGTGTGGGAAACGGCTGTTATCCCTAATTCCACGGGCGTTGCATTTGACAGTTGGCAATCCAGCATCGAAGGCGATTCTTTTGTCGTGTACGCCAACTACACGGGAGACGACCCCGTCTCGAAGTCCGTCAGTTTCCAGGTCTTTCCCATCAGGGTGAGGACCTGGCACAATTTCAGTGTCGTCGTGGATGAGGTCTGGGACTTGGCTGGAGAGCCGTACGGTGTCTGTGAGAACATCACAATCGAGGCGGGATCGACGCTCACGATTGAAGCGGGCGTCACCGTGAGGTTCTGCGAGGATACACGCATGACTGTGAACGGTACGCTGATCTCGGACGGGGCTCTGGATTCTTTCGTGAACTTCACCGCATTCGGCTTCTTCCCGCCAAAGGGTTACTGGGAGGGCATCATCGTGAACCCCTCCAGTGGTAGCTCCAGTAGCATCACCCACTCCCGCGTGAGCTTCGCATCAATCGGCATGCTGATAACCTCTGCAAGCCCAACCATCGAGAGAAGCTCGTTCGAGAATATGAGCATCGCGGCCATCCAGTTCGATAACACCACTGCGAATGCCGAGTTCAACTCGTTCGACAACGTCGGCAAAGGGATTTCCGCATCGACTTCGGACATCGGGATGAGGTTCAATACCCTTTCCAACGTCATTATGGGATTGGCCCTGATCGACTCCAACGCCACGCTACACGGAGACACCATCTTCAATTCGACATCATTCGGAATCCACGCCTTCAACAGCTCCATCTCCGCTTCCCAGATCAACATCTCGCTCTCCGGCGGTAGCGCGATCAGACTGCAGTCCCAGTCGCATGCGATCATTGAATCATCTGTCATCGAGTACAGCTGGTACGGTGTCGATGCCTTCTCATCGACCTTCTACGTGAACGAGAGCAGCCTACTCATGAACGACAACGCTGTCAGGGCGAACGACGGGCAGGGAGATCTGGTCAACACGAGCATCCTCAACTCCGTAGACTTCGACTTCAGGTTGGAAGGTGGAAGCTCAGTGACCGCGCTCAACTGCACGCTCAATGACAGCAAGGTCCAGGTGCTTCCAGCTTCGCGGCTCACCGTGAAGTACTTCCTGGATGTGCAGGTTGCAGACGAGGGCACCGGGGATCCAATCGGGAACGCCTTTGTGGAGATCCTGGATGATGGCTCCAGTGTCTTCTCTTCGAGGACACCTTCGAGCGGCAGGGTCAGATGGATTCCCGTCACTGACAGGATATTCGACGGAACCGACACGCCAACAAAGCACAACATAACGATCAAGATCAGAAAGGATGGATA
>JAGMAI010000034.1 GCA_023130895.1 Thermoplasmata archaeon | reverse complement strand
CCATTCAAGACATATGGGAGGAGGTTCTCGATCCACTCTTCCTACTAATCCTCTTGATCGTCATCGCGACCGTGGTCGCTGCCGCCATCCTAGTACGAAGGAGGGGAAAGGAGGAAGAGGAACCCGCCCTCGAAGAGAAGGTCCGAAAGCCCTCTGACCATACTCTCAAGAAGGGCACGAGCTATCTTGTCGCTGGGGAGAAACCCGACCTGGCCTTCGGCATATTCTCGAATGCTATCAAGGACGGAGCCAGCGGACTGTGCGTCACGAGAACCTATCCTGACGAGGTCTCCGAAAAATACGACGTCGCAGATTCCCCGATTCTGTGGCTCTCACGAGATTCCAGGCGGGCCAACATAAGCCCCACGAACCTGGGCGCGATAGTCCTTGAGGCGCAGAGGTTTCTCAAGAAGGAAGAGGGCAAGGATACGATCATGATGCTCGATGGTCTCGAGTACCTCATCGTCCAGAACGACTTCTCCAAGGTCATCAAGTTCGTTCAGACCTTGAAGGATACGATTTCCGTAGCCGGGTCCAAACTCCTCATCCCCTTCAACTTGGCCGCGCTAGAGGAATCCAGGCAGGCGTTGCTGACCCGTGACTTGGAGCTAATAGAGTGAAGGGTTTAATATTCGCACACGATTAGCTGATGGACGGCATGAAATCCTACAGAACCTTCGTCAAAGGCCTCGATGAGGAGATCGAAGGAGGCATCCCCCAAGGCCATGTGGTTCTAATCTCGGGTCCTCCAGGGACCATGAAGTCGAGCTTGGCGTACAGCATGCTCTTCCACAACGCCGCCAAGAAGAAGATCCGTGGCATGTACTTCACGCTCGAACAGAGCAGGAAGAGTTTGGAGTTCCAGATGTCGCGTCTGAACATGGATCCAAAGACGGTCACGGACACTCTCAGGGTACAGGACCTGTCTAGGATAAGAAAAGGGATCGACGAGGTCAGGGGAAGACCCAGATTCGGCAGGGAGACCGAGCGTCCCTGGTTGGAGGTTCTGAAGAAGATCCTCGAAGACATGAGAGAGACTGAGAAGTACGAACTCCTCGCAATAGACTCTCTGCCCATCCTCGAGATCATCTCGAAGCTCAAGGACAGGAGGATTCAGCTCTTCCACTTCTTCGAGTGGCTCAGGGACCTAGGGCTAACCACGCTGGTCATCACAGAGACATCGCCTCAGATGGGCGAGGTCCACGACGAGGACTATCTCGCTGACGGGGTCATTAACGTAATCATGGAGAAAGTCGGAGATATCGACGTCTACCGACGGGTAAGGGTCGTGAAGCTCAGGGGAGTGAACCACAACACAGGGTTCTTCACGCTCGAGTACAAGCAGGACCGGTTCCAGGTCTCTCAGGTGATCTAGGACTCCTCGAAGAGCTTCATGTACCTTATCACGGCGAGCTCCTCAGGCGTGTAGTCCTTCTTCTTCTCGAGCCCTTCCAGACCCTTTGTCGAAATCAGCTTGAACGACAGCGGATGCCCCTCCGTCAATCGGAAGATCCTCTCGAACTGCTTCTTCTCGACCTTCCTTGTGAGGAGCTTCCTGCAGCTCCCCTTGTCAAGTCCATCAAGGACGATCTCGTAGAGCGCCCCCCTCGCAAGGAGCTCCCTTTCCCTCGGTATGTCCCCGTTATCGGAGACCACTACCGTTCTTGCATCCGAGCTCCTCTCGACAACCTCGAGGACATGATAGAACACTGTTGCCAGTTCGGGAGACATCTCGACAATATCATCGAAGAACAGCATGGCAGGTGTGTCCTTGAGCCTCGTTGCGAGCGCGCCCAAAGCACTCCTCAAGTCTCTTGCCCCGCCAGCAAGATAGTCGCCCAAGCCGGGTTTTCCCAGTTGTCCGAGGAACGAAGAGAGAGCGCCCAGAAGCGTCTCGGGCGTGTCCCACTGCCTGAAGGAGTACCAGAACAGGTTCGTTCGGTTCTTGGACGCGGCATAGAAACGAGCCGCAAGCGATGACTTGCCCATCCCCTCAGCTCCGCGGATAGCCAGTATCTTGCTCTCGGACGCCTTCGCCCAGTCATCAATCTCCTCCATCTCCTTGTTTCTTCCATAGAACGGTTCTGTGAGAACAAGACCCTCCGCAAAGGACAAGAACCTCTCCCTCCTCTCGGAAGGTCTCATCTCTAGGTCCTTCATGTCCACTATGCCGCTGTCATCCATCTTGCAGATGACTTCCGTGAGCGTGTGACGAACCCCGACGTGCTTGCCGATGTTGTGGAGAGACACTTCCGTGATGGAGTCATCGCCCTTCCGTATCTTCACCTTCTTCTTCAGGACCTCATCCCTAACTCGCTCGGCCAGAGTGTATCCGTCCTCCGTGTAGCCGTAGACCTTTCGCTTCCTCAGCTGTCCTCTCACTCTTCCCATGGCCTCGGTGACCAGGTTCTCATTCTTCAGTTGGGAGACCGCCCTCGAAACGTGATTGACACGGATGCCCGTGGAGCTCCCGATGCCCTCCTGTGTCAGTCCTGCATGCACGTCCAGGAGATCTCTCGGCTGAGGGGTCTCCCTCAGATGAAGCATTATCTTCTCCTTGGCGGTCAGGCCATTCCGAGTGAGCCACTCTCCCCTCTTGACCATAAACTTCCGAAATCGGATTGGCAACACGCATTAAAAACCTAACGGCCATTCCGCGAGGCTAGGGTGCGTAGACGTCCACCGTGACGTTTATGAGCGTCTCACCGCCGTCATCGTCCGCGACCGTGATGATCAAACTGTACGATCCCTCGGACCAGTAGGAGTGGCGGGCGCTCATGTGCACTTCGAACGGGTAGTTGCCGTACGGGCTGTTCTGCGGGTCTGGCGCCAAACCATCATTGAAGTACGTGTCAGCATCGCTCGATCCATCTCCCCAGTCAACGGAGACGACTATGTCGTCGCTTCCAGGATCGTGAACGTCAGCTGAAAGGAGGATCTCGCCAATCGCAATGTAATTCCCGTTGTTGATCTCGTCAGCCGCCGTCTTCACATCCTCCAACTCGCTCTCGTTCGTCGAGCTCAGGAGGACGTCTTCCGCCCACGCAAGGATGTCCCCGAGGATCGTCTCGTTCTGACCTGGGAGCTTCACTCGGGTCGTGAAGTTCAGCTTTCCGGACGCTGTGTTCAACCACAGGGCCATCAGCTGACCCTGGGCCCGGTAGTAAATCTCCTCCCCGGACGCCCATTCGAGCACCGTGCAGACATCATCCTCAGTACTGACGTAAGCGAAGAGGGCGGAGTTCGAGCTTATGAAGAGTATCAGGTCATCCGTAATGCCCGTGTGATTGCCGTAGGGTTCGGTCACGTTGGACTGGTGGTTCCAGTATCCCTGCGTCCTGGGCTCGAGGACCGTGACAGAATAGGCGAAGTTACCTACCGTCGGATCTACGTTCTGCACCACCAGAGGCACATCCACCGTATCCGAGCCCCCGTCATCGTCCACGACCGTGATACGGATTCCGAGGCTGAAGTCGTCTCCGTAGATGTGAGAGTCTGAGAAGTCACCTGTGGCATCGGGTTTCTGGTTCTCTTCATTGACCGCTGGTGCGCTGGTCTGACCATCATTCCAGTCAATAGTGGCTGTATGCGTATCAAGCCATCCAGGATCGTAGAAGGTCACGTGGACAGTGAACGATTGCCCCTCCTCAACGGTGGACGGCTGGACCGTGATGGCATCTATTGTCGGTGCGACATTGAAGCACAGGTAGAGAATGGTCGCTGTGCCGCTCATCTCGCCGTCGGACACCTCAACGATGACATCTGTATTGTACGGACCGTCACCACAACTCATCGTAACTTTGGGAGAAGAGGACCAACTCGTGTCCCAAGTGCCGTCGTCATCAAGATCCCAGCGGTACTTGAGCGGATCGCCATTCGGATCGGAGCTGCCGCTCGCATCGAGGAGGATGTCTGACCCTTCCTCCGCCTCATACGGACCTCCTGCGTTGGCTACCGGTGGCTTGTTAACTCTATACACCTCGATTAACGGTTTAGCCGAATGAGAGTCATTCGACCCATCGTGGTCCGCATCCGCGTATGCCCGTGGTAGGAAGTATCTTCCTACGAGCAGCTTGGGAGTGACGAGTGTGTAGGTCAGCCAGACAGTGTTGTACGGCGTGGGATCTTCTTTATAGTGACCGCTGACATCCGCTGCATTCACGTCGACCTTCCATCTAATGGTCTGCGATCCATCTGGGTTGTCCAGAACTGCGACAGGTGCTGGAACGATGGACCCCGGGACGTAGGAATAGCCTCTTGGGATAGTGTCCTCAATCACAGAATCCACTGCGTGTGGGGAATCCGGGTCACCCGGTCCGTAGTAGACGGCCAAGTTTGTGACGGCAAGCGTGATGACAATGTTGTGGTTTACTGCATCTTCGACGCTCTTCCATAACGGAGTCTTTCCCACAACGAGCGTGGGATTCTCCTCGAGGTATCCCCAGACAAGGTAGTTCGTTTGCTTGGTCGGATTCTTGGTGAGTTCCTGGATCGCATAAGGCGCTATTTCTCCCCCAAGGACTACAGTAGCTCCGGACTGTACGACTTGATTGCCCTCCGTGCACCACCACGGTTTCTCGCCTACACTTGGACCGGGGTAAACGGTGTTCTCACCATAGTGGTAGTACACGTCTGAATAGGGACTGACAATTCCAGTTGTCAGAGCTCCATCCTGAGTCGTCTGAGGGTTTCCAGACTGCAGAGGATGAGGACTCAACAGCATCACCATCTCGTTCATGTTGATCTTGATGCCTCCGGTATTGTCCACCTTGAATTTCAATGGATCTGGCTCTGATGTGACATTGACCCATCCTTTTGCATAAGCTTCCCAGATCTTGATCATGTCAGGCATAGGCTGTGGTATCAATGGCTCCTCCATTCTCACACTAGGCTCGGTTACGGGTTCGGACACTGCGATTACGGACGAAAGCAGCAACATCGCGAACACCGACATCGTGGCGATTTTCTTCATGCGGCTCCCCCAGTACCTTTTTAACCTATCGGATTCGTGAGTGATAAGCTTTTCTACATAAGACCGTTGGTCAGACCGCCCGCATGAGGATGCGATCTCCGCTCAGGACCTTCACCAGTGACTGGGCATCGCCCTCCAGTTTCCCGAAGACGTTCACGTTCTCGTAGGCTCTGGGCTTGTCCGAGACGCTGACCGGGGTCCTTCCGAAGAATACGGCTATCGCCTTTCCAGCGGGCCAGAAAGCGACCTCTCCGACCTCGATGTCCTGACGACCATGCTCCTCCGGAATCTCCAAGGCCGTTGCGAAATAGAACTCGTCCCCCCACCTGACCGCCTCTCCCTCGATTGGCAGGCTGACGATGACGATCTCCGCTGTCCGCGGATTCTCGTCCGTGATTCTTCCCTCCAGCGTGATGTCCCCCGACACCAGCTCGAAGCGGTTCATCATCAAACACCGATGTCGATGAAGGGCGATATTCCTATGACCTTCACAAGCACCAGGTTGAAGATGTACACAAACAGGATGATCAGAAATGTGACTATGAACGATTCCAGCCACTCGTCACCCAGGCTTGCTTCCGAGATTATTAGGAATCTGACCACGATCATCAGCGCCAGAAAGGCGACGAGGATCCCTATGACCGCATCCGTGAGGAGGCCGGCAAGAAGTGGCACGATGACGACAGCCATGACGGCCGTGATGAAAAGCCTGAGCGCATAGCTCGCGGTCAGGACCTCCTCCCTTGTCACCAGCCTTGTCGCTATGTAGAGAAACAGCATCACGATGAGCACTGTGACAACGAAGAGGATCACGCTCACAATATCCAGTGATATCGAGATATCTGCCATGCGATACGTAATCTGCCCGCGACTATTAACGCGTTTTCCTCAGAGTCTGCGGGAGTGCTTCCTCGCATCCAACCGTCTTTCCTTGTCCTCTCGGACGAAATCCTCGATCTGGTCCATCAGACCGTCCAGTGTCTTGTGTATGTTCCAGTCGAAGTGCCGTGCGTAGAACAATCCCCTGTCGGTCGCCAGTCTTGCCCTCATCGTGTACTTTCTCGTGTCCCCTTTCGAGTGGTGTTGCGCGACGTGTATGTTCAGAATCTTGGGCGTGAGAATCTCGCCTGTCTTGTCTATCGTCTTCTGGATGCGCTCGTACATGGCGTCGTATATCTCGGGTTCCTCCTCAAGCCCCGTGATCTGGACGAAGACCTCCTCGGCCTTCCCGAATGAGGCGATGAACTCTATGATGTCCACTTGGGTGACAATACCCACAGGCTCCCTCTCTTCCACGACAAGGATGCTGGATACGTCCTTCTCAACCATCAGGTCGACCGCCTCGGACAACCTGGCATCTGGCGGGACAGTGATAGGAGGGGTCCTCATCAGGCTGCCCACCTCGATCTCGAGAGCCTCCTTCTCGCCAACGACCTCTCCTCTAGTCTCGCTCTCCCTTTCTCGGGCGAAGTAGTACGCGAGGTCCTTGATTCCAACAACACCGACGAGATGCCCGCTGCTCTCACAAACCGGGACCGACCTCTCATCCAAGTCCTTCATCAAGTCACGGGCATCGTGTAGGGTGTGTGTCTCCAACACGCACTGCGGTGAGTGGGACATGATGCCGCTCACATCCACATCCAACAACATTTTCATTCCGCGGATGGATTCTATCAGGTCGATTCTCGAGATGATCCCGAGAAGCTTCCTCTTCGACGTGACTGGAATGGCCCTCGATCCTGTGGACATCATCATTTCCGCGACTTCTGGAACGGAGTCCGTCTCCCGGATTCTGGGCGGGGCGACCATTATCCTCTCGACCTTCGTGCTCATCGGGAGGCTCCTTCTCTTCGTTAGCGTGTTGTAGCTGACGATCCCGACCAGCTTCTTTTTCTGGACAACAGGGACCTCGTGAACATCGTGCTTCTTCATCTTACCCAGGACCTCGGAGAGGCTATCCTCTGGGGAGGCCACGACCGGCTCGCTTGACATGATGTCCTTTGCCTTGAGTTCGTTGATGTCGACGTCCTTCATCGTGCTCTCAGGAGTAAGGTCTGCCATTGTTAAAAGCTTTTAGTAAACGGAAGTGATTAGGGTCTGGAAGGGTGATGGTTTGGTCGATGAAGCTAGGGCTCGTGTGATTTTTCGCGGGAGAGTCCAAGGCGTTTTCTTCCGGGCAAACACGGAGAGCAGGGCCCGAGAACTCGGTCTCGTGGGATGGGTGAAGAATCTTCCCGACGGATCAGTCGAGTCCGTTTTCGAAGGGCCTCGGGAGGCGATCGAGGAAGCGATCGAATGGTGCAAGACCTCTCAGCCGTACGGAAAGGTGACAGATGCCGACATCGACTGGGAGGACTACAAGGGAGAATTCTCCTCCTTCGAGGTCAGGTACTAGTCGAACCTCTCACCGTACACGAGCTCTGGATTTTCCTTGTGGATCTTGAGAACGTCCTCTTCAGTGAACGTGCCGTCCCCAAGGAAGGCCTTGGTCCTCTTCGGGACAGTCGCCGGACCCAGCACCGCGCCCGGTCTCTTGAGGTCATCCAGGTAGTCCGTTTCCATCAGGAACCTGTTGCCCTGAGAGATCGCCTCCGCGATGTTCCTGCGGCTTGAGACTATGGAGGGGAACAGCCCCGAGTTCCTATCCGTGTCCACAAAGGGGGTCGAGAAGTGCTTGACAACCTTCCCCCTCTCCAAGCCCGACGCGTCCGCCATCAGAGCGAGCTCCCTGAACACCTCCGGCGTGGCGCTCTCGGTGTGCAGGACGACCGGACATCCGACTTCCGCCGCGAGCTTCATCCCATAGCTCATAATCTCGTTCGAGGCTTCCAGTATCTCCGAGTCAACCGGGAAGTGCGGTCTCCCGATCTCTCCTATGGCGATTGTCCTTCCCTCCTCGACCAGGTTGGCGGCCGTCTCCATCCCTCTCTTCATCATCTCGACGGCATCGGGCAGGGGCATGTGCTCCACGAGACGTATCAGCTCCACCGGGTAGGGTCCAACCGTGACGAAGACGCTCAACCCCGTTCCCCGCCTGACTCCCTCCGCCAAGGACAGCGTTAGCTCGAAGGCGGGTCCATGGTCCCGGTCCTTCTCAATCCTGTGCTCCTTGTGGGGAAGATGAGCGATGATCAGATGCGTTCCACCGGCCCGCTCGAACTCCTTTGCCGCCTCCACGTTTCTGCCAGCTGGACTGATGTGGAAGTGATTGTCCAAGATCTGCATCGTCTCACTGGGTCAGTGAAGAAGGCCTGCCGCCTGGAGTTCCTCGGTTATCTTCTCCACCGCTCTCTTCACGTCGTCCGGTTTCCTCGCCCCCGTGCAGACGAGCTTACCAGATCCGAAAAGAAGAACCACGACCTTCGGGTCGTCGATTCTGTACACGAGTCCTGGGAACTGCTCGGGTTCATACTCCACCTTCTCCAGCCCGAGGCTGATTGCGATAGCGTTGAGGTTGATCTCCGTCTCAAGGTCGGAAGAGGCCACGATGTTCTGGACCTCAACGTCTGGCTTCGTATTGACCTTGATTCCAGCGTCCTCGATCTGCTTTGCGACTTTCCTTATGGCCTTGTGAACATCATCCAGGCTCTTAGCTCCTGTGCATACAACCTTGCCGCTACGGAAAAGCAGGGTGGCGGTCTTGGGCTCCTTCAACCTGTAAATCAGGCCGGGGAACTGCTCGGGCTCGTACTCGGAACCGGTCAGCGCCAGAGCAATCGCCTGCAGATCCAACTCCTCTCCGAGAGAAGTCGATGCAACAACATTCTCGATTTTTATTTTTGCCAGTAGAATTCCTCCCTCTACCCAGACAGCGAAAAACTGCCTCTCTTATCCGATGGTATTTAAATACCCCCTTATAAAGCTATCGCGGTCGAAAACGTGCTAGACGCCGTACGAGTTCTCCATGCCCTTGACGATTGCCAGCAGCGCGGAATTGAGGGGACTCGGAACACCTCTGCCGTCCCCCCGGCTGACGATTACCCCCGTGATGGAACCGATCTCCGTCCTCCTCTCACTCACGACATCCTGCAGCATGCTCGACATGTTCTGAGCGGTCATCCTCGCGACCCTCTTCGTCCTCTCCACCAGGTCATCCTCAGGGAGCGGGATCTCACACGTCGTCGCCACCTCTATTGCCTCCTTGCAGACGCTCTCCAGCATCCGTGTGACTCGTGCGTTGTCCAGAAGATATCCATTCCTTGCTCCGAGGATGGCGGTGAGCGGATTGATGCCAGCGTTCACTATCGCCTTCGCCCAGACCTCTCCGCTCAGGTTCTCGGTGATGTTCGTCGTCATCCCGCAGGCGGTCAGCTCTCCCGTGAGAGATTCAAGGGTCTCCTCTGAGACGCCCTTGTCGATTCCCGCCACTGTGTCACCCGTTCCCGCGTGAACGACGTCTCCTGGCCCCCTCAGCGTGGCCCCGTGACTCGTCGTCCCGCCGATGACGCTGTTCGCGTATTCCCCGATTATCTCGAGATTGCCGAGGCCGTTCTGCATCGTCACGACCGTGCTCGATCCCGGCAGCTCGGCCAGCGACTTCATCGCGCTCTTCGTATCGTAGGACTTCACTGTCAGGAAGACGTAGTCATAGCCCGAGAGGTCCTCCACCCTCTCCACTGCAGTCGGTCTGGCCAGCATCTCAGTGTGGCCAGAAATCCTGAGCCCTTCCTTCTGGATGCTGGACACGTGCTCCTTCCTTCCAACGAGGGTGACCTCGTTCCGCTTTGAAAGGAGTGCTCCTATCAGGCTACCGAGTGCTCCCGCCCCGAAGATGAGGACTCTCATCACAGCGAGAATCGCCTCCAGATTCTTATGTTTATCCTCGCTTTCCCGCCGTCGCGGCTAGATGTGCCTGCCTCAGTGGCTCTGGGATTCTGGTCTTGCACAGGCTCTTCACGATCCGCACGGACGACTCAAAGGAGACAAGATGGCCTGGCGATACGTAGATCGGTCTCTTGGAGGTCGAACTCCTCAGCGCGTGTCCGATCGTCTCGCCATTGTGCAGCACCCGCTCGGAATCGCCCACTTTGGAGGGGGTCCTGGTCTTTCCCACGAGGAGGCTCTTGGCTACGCCTATCGTCGGCTTCCCCAGCTTCACGCCGACATGGCAGCCAATCCCCGCCCTTCGCGGATGCGAGTACCCGTGTCCGTCAATCAGAAGGATGTCCACATCACTCCTCACCCTCTCGTATGCGGCTCTGATCGCAGGATACTCCCTGTATGTCAGATAGCTGGGGATGTAGGGGAAGTCGATCTCCCTGACCACCACATCCTTCTCGACGACGTCCAGGTTCTTGACGTCGACCACTGCGAATGCACACACGGCACGGTCATCCTCGTACGCGAGGTCGAACCCGCAGACGTTCTTGACATCCTCGAAGCCGTCTTCGAGCACCACGCCATCCGCAACCTCTCTCTGCTCTTCGCG
>JAGMAI010000033.1 GCA_023130895.1 Thermoplasmata archaeon | reverse complement strand
CCTACGGCCTGGACGCTGACGGAGAGCTGAAGTACTGGAGTCCCAACGGCCACGACTCGACGGTCGTCATGAAGGAGGAGAAAGGAAACGGCAAGGGCAAGGGCCACGGGAAGAAGCCCAAGAAGAAGCCGGTCGAGGACGAGGAGGACCCCGTGGAGGACCCAGAGCAACCGCCGGTCGAGGACGAGCCTGAGGACCCGGCGCCTGTTGAGGAGCAACCCGTTGGTGAAGAGGAGGAAGTCCCCGTCGAGGAGCCCGAGTCGCCGCCGACCGAGGAACCGGAGGACCCCGTGCCAGACGAGGAGCCAGCTGAGGGAAGCACTCCGGAGACGGAGGACCCAATTCTGCCCGATCAGGGGGATGAGACGGAATCCGAGGTCGAGACGCCTCCGATCGAGCCTCTCATCGAGGATGATGGTTCCAGCGGGTCCGATGAGACCCTTGCGGGGGAGTTCGAGCCTTCCTCAGGGACGGACATTGCGTTGCTTGTCGTTGCACTCCTCGCCCTTGCGGTATCATTGCTGGTCCTCGCCGTTCGGATGAGGAAGCGCTGAGGCCTACTTCTTCATCGCCTTCTTGAATATGGGAACCGCGACAGCCAGCAGCACAATCCCGAACGTGATCAGGACGATCAGCTCTGTCGAGATGGACTGAACATCCGCTCCCAGGATCATCACCTTTCTCAGCGCGCTCGTCGCGTACGTGAGCGGGAGTGACCAAGCGATGTACTGCATGAACACTGGCATCTGCTGGATGGGGAAGAAGACGCCGCTCAGGAACATCATCGGGAACATGAGCGTCATCATCGCCATCGACGCCGTCTGCTCGTCCCTCGCGACGGACGTGATGAGGATCCCGAGCCCCACGAAGCTTAACACTCCCAGGATCAGCAGAAAGAGGAGCAGGAGGAAGTTCCCCTGGATCGTCACTCCGAATATCAGCACGGCAAGGCCGAGGACTATCAGCCCCTGAATCAGCCCCCTCGACGTCTGCGCTATCGTCTTTCCCAGGATGATCGAGAGCCTCCCGATCGGCGCGACCATCATCCCGTCCAGCGTGCCGAACTCCTTCTCGTACGAGATCGCGTGAGGCAGC
The DNA here is from genome assembly GCA_023130895.1 of Thermoplasmata archaeon. GTDB lineage: Archaea > Thermoplasmatota > Thermoplasmata > RBG-16-68-12 > JAGMCJ01 > JAGMCJ01. The sequence continues at coordinate 6,097 of JAGMAI010000033.1, read as the reverse complement.
CCTGTCATGACGGACATCATCACCGTCATCGCCATTATCCCGGGGGCGACGAAGTCGAAGTAGCTCGGGTTCCCGGGAACGATGCCCCTCGTCTCTACGGTATAGGGCTTCACGATGGCGAGCGCCTCGCTGCTGTTCACTCCGAGCTGGAAGCTAACGTTGGCTATCGCCCTCCACGTGCCCATCTGCTCGATGACCTTGGTGAGGATCCCCTGCAGCAGCAGCGATATCTGCGGGTTCGACTGGTCCGAGACTATCTCGACGACCGCTTGCGTGCCGCTCTCCAGGTTGGACGAGAAGTTCGATGGTATGACGACCCCGCCGGCAAGCTCACCGTCCCGGATCCTCTGCTTGATGTCGTCGAAGCCAGTGGAGTCCTTCAGGCTCATGAGCCCGCTCTCCTCGCTCACGTATGTCAGGTTCTGAGCGAAGGCGATGCCGAGCGGTCCGTCATCCTCGTTGGCAAGACCAACGTCCGCGTTCTCCAGTGCGCTCTCCGTCGGGAATATGTACCCCACCATGACCATCATGAAGAGGGGCATGAGGATGAGCATGACCATCGCCATGCGGTTCCTCCACAGGTCCAGCAGGTCCTTCCACGCTATCCAGAGGCTGTGCCTCAAGGTGTCACCAGCGCCCATCTACCTCACCCTCCTGCTGAGTGCCGGAGGTCCGTGCCGGCCTCCCCCTTGGAACGACTTGACCTTGCTGGAGACCTCGGCCCTCATCTCCCTTCCTGTTATGTGGAGGAAGACATCCTCCAGCGAAGGCTCCAGGCTCTTGACGAAGGCTATCTTGCCGTTCCTTGCCCTGATCGTGTCGATGATGTCGTCGAAGGCGTCCTCACCCTTCGCTCTGATGAGGAGGTGAGTCTCGTTCTCCCTTACGACCGAGACTATCGTGGGCTGGTTCCTCAGCGCCTCCAGCATCTCGTTCGTGAGGTTGGGGATCTCGATGTCCACGCTCGCGACGTCCTCCCCGCCGATAATTCTCTTCAGGCTGCGGGGGGTGTCGAGGGCGACGATCTTCCCCCTGTCGATTATGCCCACGCGGTCGCAGAGCATGTCCGCTTCGACCATCATGTGCGTCGTCAGGATGATACTCGTCTCGTTCTCGATGTTTATCCTCTTGATGAACTCCCTGATCTCCGTCGTGGACTGCGGGTCGAGCCCGAGCGTCGGTTCGTCCATGAAGAGAACGTCGGGAACGCTCAGTAGCGCCCTGATGATGTTTATCCTCTGCTTCATCCCAGTGGAGTAGGTGCCTATCTGGCTCTTCGCCCACTTCTCCATGTGGACGAGCTTGAGCAGCTTGTGTGTCCTCTTCTCCAGCGTGTCCTTGGGTATGTTGTACAGCTTGCCGAAGAGCTTGAGGTTCTCCACTGCCGTCAGGCGGTCGTACATTATCATCTTCTCGGAGACCAGGCCGATGTGCTCCCGGACCTTCCCGTCCTCCTTGATTATGTCATATCCAGCGACCTTGGCGGTTCCCTCTGTCGGGGCGAGAAGCGTGCACAGCATCCTGATTAACGTCGTCTTCCCCGCTCCGTTGGGACCGAGCAGGCCGAATATCTCTCCCTTCTTCACGTCGATGTTCACGTGATCGACCGCGACGAGGTCCTTGAACTTCTTTGTGAGGTTCCGCGTGACGATTGCCTCTACCATCAAAACCACTTCCTGATTCTCCTCCGATTTAGCACGCTCTGGATATAAATCTATGGCTCGGCCCGATCTGGTGGGCGGAAGCCTAGCTCAGATTCCAGGGAACGTTCCCAGCTCACTGTTGCGGTCGTCTCCGAGCCCTTGGCCTTCCTCGTATAGACGTATCTCGCAGAAATCGCTTGACCTCTCGAGGACCGTGTTTATGGTGACTTGAGAGATCTCCGCGCCCAGTTCCGCAATCCTTCTTATCGCCAACAGGACGCGCCTCAGATAAGGGCACGCGTGTGGGCCCGACGCCTCTTCGGAGATTCTCTTCACCAGCTCCTGCTCCTCGACCTCCACTGTTCCCTTGTACGTCTCGATAGCTTCATTGGCGAGTCTTATGTCGTTCGCAAAGAGACACCGCATGGCCTTGGAACAGATATCGTACGCCAGCTCGCTGATCCGCGATATTCCCTCGATCACATAGTCCTCGATGTCATCCCGGCGTTTTATGATCTCAACGGCATCCCTCGCTATTATCTCCCCCCAGTCAGCGATTCTCTCCAGATACGCGGCGATGGTCCTGTTGCCCGTGATCTGGTGCGTATCCTCCATGCCGATCTTCTTTGCGATGCTCCTGTCCTGCTGCGAGGATAGCAGGAGCCTGACGATGAGCCAATACAGCGTGTCCGCCTCGTTCTCCCTGCGCATGGACTCCTCTGCCAACTCAGAGTTGCAGTCCACGAGTGCCTGGACCGCCTCCTCGTGCATCGTCGAGGCGATAATGTACAACCGTCTCATCAGAGTGCGGACCGGGAACTTCACAGGGTCTATCGAGCACTGAAGTAGGATGTTATTGGGAGTCTCCTCCATTATCGCCAGACCCATGAGTTTGGAGGTTATCCCCCTGGTCTCCTCGACATGAGAGCTCCGCAATCTCTTGGTGGATGTGATCCAAATGGAATCGTGACCAAGGATGTAGTTCCCGACGATGACCCTCTCCAGCATTCTCGGCTCCGAGCACTGGTCTGCGTTCACGACATGGACTCTTGGCGCTGCCTTGCGCTCGGCCAGGGCGCTGGGCATCAGTCGCAACGAATGATCGCTCTCGTGCTTGAAGAAGACCGTGTCTCCCCGCTTGAGATTCACTTCTTCTGCCCACCGTTTGGGCAGTGAAACCGCCAGAGTGCTCTGGCCTACTCGCTGGACCTTTCGGGCATCCAATTGAGGCACCTCACGGATGATATGTAAATGTATGTATTTATATCTTTACAGTAAATAGAGAACATATATTTCCCATCATGCTTATACTTATTCCTACAGCGGGCACAGCTCATGTTTGTCCGCGTGGAGGATCCATGCCCCTGGAGACCATCATACTCTTGGCCCTTCTGGCATTCACATTCGAGTATGTCGACTCCTCTCTTGGAATGGGCTACGGGACGAGTCTCACTCCTGTCCTCCTGATCATGGGATTCGGTCTCCTCGAGATTGTTCCGGCCCTCCTCTTCAGTGAGTTCGTAACTGGGCTCACAGCGGGACTGTTTCATCACCGTCTCGGGAACGTGACTCTCAAACCCGGGTCGATCGACCTCAAGGTGACGGTCATCCTCTCCGTCTGCAGCGTGGTCGGAGTGGTAATCTCGGTCCTCGTGTTCGTCAGGGTCCCCGAGGCCTACCTGAAGCTCTACATCGGCATCATGGTTCTCTGCATTGGTGCGGTCATTCTCCTGACCTTCGAGAGGACGTTCGTCTTGACCATGAAGAAGATAGTTGGCCTGGGACTCTTCGCGGCCTTCAACAAGGGCATAAGCGGCGGGGGCTATGGCCCCGTTGCCACGGGCGGCCAGATAATCTCCGGTGTGCACAGCAAGAGCGCAATCGGCATCGCCTCTGTGGCGGAGGGCGTGACCTCGGTGGTGGGCGCCCTCCTCTTCTTCTTGCTCGTTCCGAACGCGGACTGGGGTCTCGTCCCCTGGCTCCTCCTGGGCGGACTCCTCTCGGTCCCTGCGGCGGCGTTGACGGTGAAGAAGGTCCACGCGAGAAACCTGAGGGTCATGGTGGGAATCGCGATCTGCGTCCTGGGAATCCTGACCCTAGCGAGGTTGGCATTCGGTTGAGTGGGGTGATGAGCTGAGCGGTGTGATTAGGAGGATTCTCGTCGCCGTCGAAGAGGACGCCGAGGGGAGTTGTGCACTCCGATACGGCGTGAACCTCGCGGGCATTCTCGGTGCGGAACTCCAACTCATCCATGTCGTCGAGGAGGCCCGCGTCTATCCGGGCTGGGGACCCCTGGTTGGCCACAAAGGCGAGAAGATTGATGGGCGGAAAAGGAAGATGGAATCGGAGGTTGAGAGGCACAGGAAAGGGACCGAGTTGGAGGTTGGCTTGACGATCAAGGAGGGCTTGTATCCGGCGGGTGAGGTCATCGTGGAGCTTCACGAGGGGGATTACGACCTTCTTGTCACAGGCTCCCGTGGCGAATGCGCCTTGCTGGAACTCCTTCTTGGCGGAATCTCATCACAGATAATACACCATGCGAAGAAGCCAGTAATCGTCGTGAAGAGCATGAGAGGGATCTCCAGAATACTGATGTGCACAGCTGGCTGCGAATGCTCCTTTGACGCCATCCGGTACGCAGCTGGCATGGCGGAGGCGGCAGGCGCAGATGTGGTAGTCCTCTCCGTTTCCGAGCTGGACACGACCGAGTCAATCAGTCGTGCGTGGGAGTTCGCTCGCGAAGGGACAGGGATATTGAGAGAACGTGGGGTGAGGGCTGAGGCGCTCGTGAGGGTTGGAAGGCCCGCAGAGGAGATACTCGCGGAGGCGAGGAGACGGGATTTCGATTTGATCGTCATGGGCTATATGGGAAGGTCTGCGGTTGCGGACATCCTGCTCGGAGAGGTTGCCTCAAAGGTCTTGCATCGTTCGCTGAGGTCAGTCCTGATCTTCCGTGAATGAGGAAGGGCCTGCGGAGATGTGAACCGCACGGACTCCTAGATGATCACGGACGTGCCAGCCGCGCATTCAACGACTGAGTCCGGGTACCGACCTCTCAATCGCTCCTTCTGCGCCGTGCAGTGACACGGAACGATGACCCGCATCCCGCTGAGCGCGTCTATCCGGCTGAACGAGTGAAACCCCCCAACCACGCCCGTTATCTCCGAGAAAGACGACACGGCTTCCAAGATGTTCTCGAGTCCGGGGTGGGCGCAACCTGTGACGAGAATCTGGTCGCGCTGTCCAGAAGCGACGAGGGACTGTTCCTCGATCGCTGAGCCCATCACGCCGGTGGACATCACTCCCGGGGAAATCTCGATCGGTCTCCCGACAATCGTGATTCTCTCTGAGGGGATTCTCAGGCTGTCGTGGCGCAGAGACGGAGGGACGAAGACGTGTGCGGTCTCATTCATTCTCACGATACCGGGAAGACCGCCGGCGTGGTCCATGTGAGCGTGTGATATCACCACTTTGTCGATTCCCTGCGGGTCAATGCGGAGCTCCCTCATGTTGTGCAGAAGCTTGCTGGCATCGTCTCCCGTGTCGAAGAGAACGACCTCCTCTCCCTCGAGCAGACAAGAGAAGCCCCAGCCGGAGAGAAGCCCCGGGGGAGCCTCGTTGTCGTAGAGGACCGTGATCTTCATTCAGCCTCCGAAGACCAGTTTCACGGACCACATGAGCAGGATTCCGATGATGAATATGCCGAGGGTCATGAGGGACTTCTTGACCTCGACGACGCTCCGTATCTCGGGAATCAGGTCCGTGGCCGCGATGTATATGAATCCTCCGGCGGCAAAGGGAAGAAGGAATATGGCGACCTCCTCGATGCGGCTAGAGGCGAAGTAGCCTACGACGCCGCCGATCACGACCGTCAGCGCCACGATGAAGTTGAGAGCCAGGGCCCTCCGCTTCTTTATTCCGCCGTAGATGAGGACCCCGAAGTCACCTATCTCCTGCGGGATTTCGTGAGCTGCTATTGCGATCGTCGTCGTGAGCCCCAGCGGTACGCTGACGACGAAGCTGACCGCGATTATCAGGCCATCGATGAAGTTGTGAACGGCATCCCCGATGAGATTCATGTATGTGAACGTGTGGATGTCGCACTTGTCCTTGTGACAGTGACGCCAGAACAGGAATTTCTCGACGATGAAGAAGAGCACGAAGCCCACGAGCACGAACATCAGCACATCTGGCGTCCCGGACTTCTCGAGCGCTTCCGGGAGCAGGTGTATGAACGCGCCGCCCATGAGCGCCCCCGCCGAGAGGGATACCAGGAGGAGAAGGATCTTGTCGAGCAGATCGTCCCTCAGAGCGAGAGTCAGAACGCCGACGAACGCTATCAGGCTTATGAGCGTCGTGGTCAGGAGTATGAGCACGAATTCGGACATGCGCAACCCCGTGAAGTGTTTCTGGAGATATATCTATCGGTTTCCTTCAGCTCGGGTCCCGACCGA
>JAGMAI010000032.1 GCA_023130895.1 Thermoplasmata archaeon | reverse complement strand
ACAAGGCCGTCAAGCGGGTCGATACTGGCATCTGGCGGTGCCGGAGGTGCGGTACGACGTTCGCTGGCGGTGCCTACAGGCCCATGGGGTCCCGCAGCTTCCGAAGGACCACGCAGGAGCAGGTGTTCAGGGAGCCTGACGAGGAAGCAGAAGAGGAGTGATGATGTACAAGTGCGCTCGATGCAAGGAACCCATCCGCTCGAACGTGAGCACGATCGGGATCCAGTGTGAGAAGTGCGGGTCCAGGATCTTCTACAAGGAGAGACCGAACGTCAAGAAGGTCATAAAGGCGAGATAGCATGAGGTCTGCCAGGATCACGCTTCGCGGGCCGAACGCATCCATGATCAGGGAGTCGCTGCTCCCCGAAGCCTCGAAGGAGATCCCGAGGGCCAGGGTCAGACTCGAAGGCGACGACGATGCACTCGAGATAATCATCGAGGCCGATGACACCGGGGCTCTCAGAGCAGCCATGAACGCCTATCTGAGATGGGCGGCGATTTCGGAGAGCATAGGAGAAGAGGTTGGTTAGGATGGCGCAGGAGATATCACCAGAGCTGCAGAAGCAGATGGTCCAGTTCCAGCAGATTCAGCAGCAACTGCAGATCCATGCCGCTCAGAGGGTCCAGTACGAGGCGAAGCTTCGCGAGATCGATGTCACCCTCGAGGAGCTGAAGAACGCCAAGGAGGGCGCGACGATCTTCAAGAGCATCGGCACGCTCCTGGTGGAGGCCGATGACAGAGGGACCATCGCGAAGGAGCTGGAGGAGCACAAGGAGACCCTCGGCATCCGGCTGGAGGGGCTGAAGAAGCAGGAGAAGTCCCTGCAGGACAGGTTCCAGGAGCTCCAGAAGACGATAAGCGAGGCCATCACGCGTTCCGGGTAGGCCGCACGAAAACCCTTAAATCCCTGGCTTCTTTCTGATGGTTGCATGGCCGACGATCAATGTTCCGGTGGCAGCAGCATAAAGAGGTCATTGCTAATCATGGTAGTGATACTCCTCATCATGATCATGCTTCAGCCCAGTCTGAGGATGGCATTCGGGGACATGGTGGGGTACGCTCTCGAGCCGCTCATCGGATTCAACGGACAGTTGGCCGTCGTATCGATGATGTTCGCCGGATTCATAACAGGAACGATATCCATACTGATCAGACATTTCTCGACGGACTGGATGGCAGTGGCGAAGTCCCAAAAGGCCATGAGCGAGTTCAACAAGGTCTATCGGGCGACGGTGATGTCCGGCAACCGCGACAAGGTCGAGAAGCTCCAGAAGGTCCGCCAGGAGACCATGGCGGAGTTCAGCGGCATACAGATGTCTCAGCTCAAGACACTCGCCGTCACGATGTTCGCCGTCATAATCATCTTCGCGTGGCTCATGAGCTTCATCAGCTCTGGGGTCGTCAGCTCGAAGTTCTCGGTCCCGTGGAGCCACGATGCGGACATGAGGGCCGTGGTGATATTCATACCGCAATGGGTCCTCCTCTACGCCGTGCTGTCCTCTCCTCTCACGCTCCTCCTGCCGAGGATCCTGAAGTACTACTCCTACAAGAAGAAGCTAGAGGTCGAGGAGTACGAGGACGAGGGGTGGGAGGACGAATCAGCGGTGGATTGATGATCGTAACAATTGGCGGCAGACCGGGGAGCGGCAAGACCACAGTTGCACGGATGGTCGCCGAGAAGCTGGGTTTTGAGCTGGTTTGCGCCGGTGAGGTCTTCCGAAGCCAGGCAAGGAAGATGGGCGTGGACCTCGAGGAGTACGGCAGGCGGGCGCTCGAGGACGACAGCATCGACAAGACGCTCGACTCGCTGGTCCTTGACAGGATCCGGGCGACATCCTCTCAGGGGATGAACGTCGTCGCGGACGGTCGACTTACAGGTCAGATGCTCTCAAGGGAAGGCGTCCAGGCGTTCAAGGTGTGGATCGATGCCGACATCGGCGTCAGGTCCCAACGGATTGCGGGGCGGGACCGCGTCGGCGCGGACATGGCGCTGCGCCGCATTGAGAAGCGGGAAGAGGTTGAGAGGAAGCGGTACTCCTCGATCTACGGTATCGACCTCGACGACCTCTCGGCGTACGATCTCGTGATAGACTCTTCCGACCTGACGCCGGGGGAGGTCTTGGAGCAAATCGTGGACGGTCTGAAGGAATGTGCGGGAATATGAGCGAAGAGGACCCCGCCGAGGAAGTGGAGCGGCTCTTGGGTTCCGGGGTCATCAATGTGGACAAGCCGCAGGGACCGACGTCGCATCAGATTTCCGCATGGACCAGGAAGATGCTAGACGCTGAGCGGGCGGGACACGGCGGGACGCTCGATCCCCGCGTGACCGGAGTCCTGCCGATCGCACTCAACCGCGCGACGAAGGCCCTCGGCGCGTTGTTGTACGGCGACAAGGAGTACGTGGGCGTCCTTCACCTACATCAGGATGTCAAGGAGGAGAGGGTCAGAGACGTCATGAAGGATTTCGTGGGAGAGATATACCAGGTTCCGCCAGTGCGGGCGGCCGTGAAGAGGAGGAGGCGGACGAGGCGGATATACGAGCTCGAGCCGCTCGAGTTCCAGGGAAGGAATGCTCTCTTCAGGGTCCGGAGCGAGTCGGGGACCTACATCCGCACGCTCTGCGTGGACATCGGCGAAGCCCTTGGCGTGGGGGCCCACATGGCCGACCTGAGAAGAACGAGATCGGCTGGATTCTCCGAGGATGAGAGCGTCACGCTGCAGGACGTCCTGGATGCTTACGTATTCTGGAAGGAGGACCGGGATCCCTCGCATCTGAGAGAAGTGATACTTCCCATGGAGAGCCTTCTCTCGCATCTCGCACGCGTCACTGTCAAGGACTCGGCCGTGGACGCACTGTGCCACGGGGCGGACCTTGCTGTCCCGGGGGTCTCGAGACTGGACTCAACGTTCGTGTCCGGGGATATCGTTGCGATGTTCACGCGGAAAGGAGAAGGCATCGCCATCGGAAAGGCAAGGTTGAAATCGAGCAAGATAGTCGAGAAGGACCGCGGGGTCGCCATCAACGTGCAGCGGGTCTTCATGTCGCCGGGGACGTATCCGAAGATGTGGAAGAGCTGAGCGGGCGAATCAGTTATCTTTTTATTCCCGCTTCGAATAGGTGGACTGGCGGAGCCCGATGCCGAGGTGGCCCAGCCTGGTAAGGCGCGAGCCTGGAGAGCTCGTGGTGCTTTGCGCCTCGGGAGTTCGAATCTCCCCCTCGGCGCTTAACTAAAGGTTAAAATCCTACCGATGCGATACTCCCTCGATGAGTGCAAGCATCGACCTCTACAACTACAAGGGGAAGTTGAAGAGGAAGTTGAGTATGATCAAGGGTCTGAAGGACATCTCCAAGAAGGCCAAGGACAAGATTCTCAAGTTCCAGCGGGACCGAATCGCTGAGGGAATAGGACACGCTCGGATTCTGCGCTACCTGGATGACCTACCCAAGCTCGCCCGTCTCCTTGACAAGGATTTCGAGGACGTGACTGCAGACGATTTGAGACGAGTACTCCATGAAATCGAAGAGCAAGAGCTTGCAGAAGCATCAAAGACGGAGTTCAGAAAGACGATCAAGGTGTTCTACAGATGGCTGAATGGGGGAGAGAGATATCCGGAATGTGTTGAGTGGATCAAGACGACTGAGAAGAGGAGCAACAACAAGCTTCCCGAGGAGCTTCTGACAGAAGAGGAAGTCAAGCGGATGATCTCTTCTGCCTGGAGTCCTCGAGATCGGGCGATCATATCACTGCTCTGGGAATCTGGATGCAGAGTGGGTGAACTCCTCACCATGAGGATCAAGAATGTCTCCTTCGAGGAGAACCTCACTCGCATCGCTATTCATGGGAAAACCGGTGCGAGGCGTGTGCCTCTGTTGGATTCCACTCCCTATCTCGCGGAATGGCTGGAGAATCACTCCCTGAAGGAGGATTCGAACGCGTTTCTCTGGGTGGGAATCGGAACTGTCGGAAGAGGCCAATACCTGAAGTATCCAGCACTCAGGAAGATGCTCGTCCAGGTCGCCAAGAAGGCGAATGTGAAGAAGAAGGTGAACCCTCACAACTTCAGACACAGTAGAGCAACATTCCTGGCGAACCATCTAACAGAGGCCCAGATGAACCAGTATCTCGGATGGGTTCGAGGATCGGACATGCCTGCCACCTACGTTCACCTGTCTGGAAGGGATGTCGACGATGCCATACTGAAGATGAGGGGACTGAAGTCCAAGGAAGAGGAAGTCGAGAGCACACTGGCCCCGAAGAAGTGTCCCCGATGTGACCTGGTGAATAAAGCCACAGGCAAGTTCTGCAACAGATGTGGAGCCATTCTCGACGTTCAGACTGCTGTGGCAATGCAGGATGAAATCGAAGGCCTGGATGACAAGTTCTCGACATTGCTCCAGGACGAAGATGTTCAGAAGCTACTAATGAGGAAGATGGTCGAACTCGGGATCAAGTAGACAGGTTCACCCTTTCTTGATTCTTCATCTGGCAAAGCGGTTTGGAGATCTGGTATCAATAAGTCCAGAGAGGTATCTCACAAACAAGAAGTCAGAAGACTTAACTACACTCAACGCTTGCCTGTGCCGTTGCGGTGGTGGAACTTTTTAATCCCTCCACAACATCTGCCATCGCGACCCACCGCCTCCACTGCTACTAATCGGAAGGGGTTTGAACCCATATGGGTTTGGAACTCAGGAGATAGAGGGCAAGATGGAGGCCAGTCCTCACTCACTACGCCATCGTCCGAGTCTCATTCTGACTAACAGCAAGGCGACCATGATAGGGGCTAGGAGATCACTTTCACTGGCCCCCAATCAACGCTTAAATCCTCCGAAGCTGATGAGGGATGGATGAAAAGGGCCAAGGAAGAAACGAGATGGTCAAGGCTGAACAAGAAATGGAGATGGACAATAGGCATTCTTGTGTTGATTGGCGTGATAGTGATAGCTTACATAGTGGTCTATGAGATAAGCAAGTTCTTTCCTCCTGAGGAATCCAAGTATCACGTCATCTATGGATGCTACAACGTTGAGGTCTCAGACATTGATTGGGATGCTCATCTTGACGGTATTAACGTGGTAGTCTCGCTCAAGATCACGGCCGACTATCAACACCTAGTTCTCGATTTCAATCTCACGCTCAAGAACGGACAAGTCTACAACGAGAGCCGTCTGTATCAACTCCCGGAGGATTATGCATTCGGACATGAACTGACCGAGGTTTTTCATTTCCCAGTTCTTGAGGACATTGATGCGCTTAGGCTGAAAGTCCACTCGTGTGGCTAGAGGCTCTGGTTCTATGCTGGAAGGCGGGCCTTGAACCCAGGCTCATCTGCCGGAATAGGACTCGTGACATCGCACTTCACCAACAAGGATGACGTCTCTGTCCGGCTGCATCGGCAACTCTCTTGTGGTGGAACCCCCTTATGGTTGACGTTGTGCGAGGGCACGGCAAGCCGGCTGGTCCTTTTGATACCAGACATGCCAAGTCTGAGTATCAGAAGCCAACCGGAGCCCACCGCGGCTTAAGCAAACGGGCAAACTGGTTAGCCTTCCCTGTACTACTGGTCGGTCGACCAGGTCGAAATGCCCTCGCGCAGTCGCCACAAACACACTCGCACAGAAGCCCGATAATCTACATGTAGTGAGAGGATACTTCAGACCTGACGCAAATCGTTGGCGAGCCTGGAGGGCTGGAATGACCCAAGACGAGAGGAGTATAGACTCAAGAAAGGACTGGATCGAGCTCATAGACATGCTAATAGGTCTCACACACGAGTCGACGAATAGGTACGGCAACCGCTACTGGCTCGTTCTTCCCCTTCTTGTTACGGTGGGTTGGGCCACGCTCCAGTTCGTATACTCCGCCAGAATCAACTTGGAGATATTCGCTGTCTCACTTCTATTCCTCTCCCTGATTTCATTGGCGACCATGGCGGCCTCCTCAATCATTCCCCCTCCCTCCGATGAATCTGAGCCGCCCCGCACGATTGATTACGATCGTGAATCGAAGATCACAAAGCTCATCGTGGCGGCCAGCCTCACTCCTCCTTCTATATCCGTGTTGGCAATCGTCCTATTGTGGAGGGATTTCAACAATATAGTCGGTTACGTCCTTCTCGGGGTCCTGGTCTTCTTGGCCGCACTCATGCTCGTCATCCTCTGTTGGGAGGAGGCCTTGAAAACGGTCGTGAGGTCAAGGTCAACGAGCTCGCCGAGAAGATCCTCTCGAGTGCCGACAGCCTTCCTCACGTACATCCTTCTCTGCCTCGCAATCGCCGGTCTCGCGTGGAACGAGCTGTGGAGAGATACGTGGTTCATGTCATTCGAACTGGCCGTTCTCGAAGGGGGCGTCGTTTTGGGCATCTTCTCTATGTGGTTCTTCTCTCTCGCCCGCGAATTCGAGAGCGGGAGACTTGACAACCTCATTACCCTCAGGTACGAGATTACCAGAAGAGGCCTCGATGCTGAAGAGATAGCCAAGGTCTACGCAGGAGGAGTGGAAGCGCTTTCCAGACTCTCCCGACGTCCCGTTGAACGTGCCAGAGAAAGTGGCACGAAAACCCCTAGAGGGAAATGAGCGCAGGCCACGGCAAACCGATCTCCGGCACCCGTGCGGGCGACGACGTCGCCTCCGCTTTCTTCCGGGAGCTGGGGAGTGGGCCGAGATGGTTTCCGCAAATCTTTTGTCGAATCTGGTAATAGACGCCTGGAAGTTGGGACCGTAGGGTTGCCGAACGTGGGTTACTCCACTTTCACAGATTGGCTGTTCTGGCTCACTCCCAAGGAATGACTCAATTCCGTTTTCCGTTTGTGGTCCTAAGCCACAGGTAGGTTTTGCACAAAGTCTGGGGCCATTCTCGACGTTACGACTGCGGCAGTAATGCGGGATGGAATGGAGAGTCTGGATGGAAGCTTTCAATGATACTCCAAGATGTTGATGTTCAGAGCCCTTCGACTGCGCCGAGATTCCGTTCTCCGACGACTCGCTGTTAGTCAAGCCCGCAAGGTAATCGGAAGACTACTCTTGGGCTGCAATGGACACTGAGAGTCATAGCTATCTGTACATGGGATTCTTGTCGGGGACGCTGCTAACCTCTCCCACGTCATCCCAGGCAGCCTCATTCCCCTCAAACTCTCGAATCATTGCCTCCATCTGATCCTTTTCCTTAGCCCAAACCTTCATGAAAGACTCCACTGCTCTACCATAGCCTTTGAGCCACTCTACCCTATCCGAAACGGACTTCATCTTGCCAACGGCCAAATCGATGATCGCCGTCCCGATTAGGACACGCTCAGCTGGACTTCCCTGCTCTATGACATCCTCCCCTTCAACCGATATTCGATGGAGTTCGGCGAACTGCTCATTTATGCTCTTCACAAGTCCCTTCATCTCCTCTCTGACCTTTGATAGCTCATTCATATTACCTTTGATCTCGTTCTTGAGTGTCTCCCCCTCCCAAGGCTTAGCAATAGACATCCCAAGCTCATAATTCACGTCTCTCAATCTCTCCATCCATGTTTCCGCCTTCTTCAACGCTCCGTCGCATCCTCCAGACAACTTCGTCAGCGCAGAATCGACTTCCGCCTTCAATTCATCAAACTCTGACATCTCATCACATCCTCAGTCTCATCTATCGAGGTTCACCCTGATAGCTCTTTCGAGAGTGAGCCAGCACCCGGGAACGTCGCCTTTGTTCGTGAAGAACGACATCCTAGGGGTCTGCTTGTTCTCAAGACCTCGGGGGCGAGGACGAGGAAACGTTTCCAGCGTGGAGTCACCGACGTTTGGCATTCCGTTATGTGAAGAAGAAGGCAGACCAGTGGGACATATCCGAAAATCCCCCGAGGTGGTCCCCCAGGTCGGGAAAACTTGATATGATAGTCGACGGATAGAAGACACATCTTGAATACCATCTTGAACCTACCTAGTCGGCAATGAGAATAGGCAAACATAAGAGCCAACGATAGGAGGAAAGAGAAGTGATAATCCACAATGTCACCATCCGCAATTACCGCCCTTTCAGGGTGCTAAAGGATATGAAGCTTGGTCAATTGGGAGTGCTAGTTGGCAAGAACGACGCTGGTAAGTCGAGCATTCTTCGAGCAATCAGATTGTTCTTTGAGAAGAGGCCGAAGATCGATGAAAGTGACGTCCATGACCACTCAGAGCCAGATGATGATGTCGTAGTTGAGATAGCCTTCGCATCCCTCCCAGAGACGATAGAGGTAGAGGAGGGCATACAAACAACATTGCAGGATGAAATGTTGCTTGACGGAGAGGGAAATCTCCGGATTCGGAAGACGTATCCTCGTGGCAATTTGCCCAAGTTCAGGATTACCCTCATGTCACAGGACTATCTAGATGACACATTCGGGGGTTTGGCGAATCTGAAGGAAACCGAGCTGAACGGGAGATGCAAGAAGGTGGGCATCGACGTCACAAAAGCAGGTCGTGGATATACAAACCAGAGTAAGCGAGAAGCCTTGAGGACCAAAGCCAAAGAAATGGGCAAGGAGATTGGAGAGTGCGCATTGGAACTCTCTCCAAAGGGTGACTTGTGGAAATGCACTAACTCGCTTCTTCCAGATTTTGATCTGTTTGAGTCGGAGACCAAGACTGACGTAAGTGAGACATCATTCCAGAGCCCCTTCCGCCCAATCGTCAAGACTGCTGCAGAGCGGCCGGAGGTCAAGGATGCTAGAGCGAAGTTCACCAGGGCCATAGAAGAGGCACTTCAGAAGGAAGTCGACAAGATATTCGAAAGATTTCAGAGACACACCGATGCGATTGATGCTCTGAGAGTCGAGCCAACCTTCTCGTGGGATAAGGCCGTGTTCTTTCAACTGTATGGAAAAGACGCTTTTGGCATCGACAAGCCTCTCGAGAAGAGGGGAAGCGGGTTGAGGCGGCTCCTGATGGTTGCCTTCTTTGAGTATTTGGCTCATAAGCGCGAAGAAGATGTGACCAACTTCATCTTTGGCATCGAAGAACCTGAAAACGACCTACATCCCGGCCTGCAAAGAGAACTTACTCAATCCCTTCGACAGCTTGCAGATTCGGGTTATCAGATCCTAATCACTTCACACTCCCCCGTATTTGCGGGAGCGTCTCCAATAGAAGACCTAACGTTGATTACGCGGAAAAAGGGCATCGCAAGAGCGATTCAACATCCAGAACTTGATCTCGGTAGGATTGCCGCGGAGCTTGGTGTCGAGCCTGCGGATCAAATAACAGGCTATGATGCATGTGTCTTTGTTGAGGGGAAAAATGACATCATGTTTTGGAGGGAAGTAGCATCTGCGTTGAAGGAATCTGGGCATACTGGTCATGATTTCGAGGACAAGCGAATAGGATTTATCCCAGTTGGTGGAAGCAACCTGAAGTGCTGGATAGCCATCAGAGCGATGAAAAGGCTAAACAGGAGGTTTGGATGCATTGTGGACAGCGATCGCAAGTGTCAAACCGATAGCGTCCCCCAGAAGAAGCTTTGTTGGAAGAGTCAATGCGAGGAAGACGGTGGAACCTTCATAATACTTCGGAAACGGGAAATAGAGAACTACCTTCACTCATCAGCTATCGAAAGATCCGGGCGAACGCTGCATGAGTATGATGACTTCACAGATATGAAAGAGTTATTCGGCGCAGGAATCATTGAAGTCATCAGGGACACGTCATCGGAGGAGATACTGGCAATGGATAGATACGCAGAGAACGGTGGCGAACATCATGAGCTCAAAGAAACTGTGGAAACACTGCTAGCTCTGGTGGAGTGATAGATTGTGAACTGTACTGTGAGACTTTCGTCTGTGGGGAGTCTCTAGCTCATTTACTTCCCGAATGAACCCTCCTAACCTCGTACCGAAGATGGATGTCTCTCTTCGCACTGATGTGCCGCGCTCATTTCAATTCTATTCTGTAGACCTGAGAAGAGAATTCCAGGTCTGCGGATTCCAAGACAAGAGTATACATACGTTTCCTGTCCTTCAGCACCTGTTGCCCTATTCATCACATTCAAGACCGAAGACAAAGATCGTGGACATAACACAAAGCAAGAAGCATGAGGAGCGTCTCTTCAGATGCCTCGCTCCAATGCCTTTTCGGAAGTACAAGAGAAGACTCCACTATCTTGAGGCCGCCATTCCAAGAGGGTTCCACAAGAAGATAGCTCTTCTTGACGACGATACGATTGGTCAGATCGAATATGCACCTGCAGAAGTCTCGGGATTGCCAATCTCGGGAGATCGCGTAGTCGTAATGAACTGCATCTGGGTGCTGAGAAGAGCCAAGGGACACGATCTCGGAAGAGTTCTGCTAGAGGATTCGATACGCGAACAGAAGGACGCTGCAGGATTCGCGACAATAGGGCTGGAAGGTCATTTCACCCCTTGGATGAAGAGAGACCAACTGGAGAGGCTAGGCTTTGTCTCGATAGACTCTGTCAGATTGAGACACAAAGTAAAGCAGAGAAAGACTCCATTCGTAGCTCATCTGATGTGGTTACCTCTGAAGGAGGAAGCGGAGAAACCGACATGGGACATTGAGAAGGTCCTTGAGGGAGTGACTTTCTGTATGAGTCATCCACTCTACAATCCCGAGAGCCTAGACGTCGAAAGGATTCATGAGTTGTGCTAGAATCCCATTCACGAGAGTCTCCGGGGTCCCGAGACATTTATTCCGTTATCTCGGGTAGATGCGAGAATGTCTGAGAGTCTTTAGGTATCTTTTCCGTTATCTAGGTGAGATATGGGAATCCCGCAAGGAAAGGGATCTCTGGCTGCATGCTTCATTGTGGGATTGCTTTCCATTTTGTCAGAGATAACAGAAAAGTCCGGTCCTAGTGCAGGCAGGACGCGGGTAGGTAGGTCTTTTGGGGAGGGATTAAAACAAGTGTGTTGCCCCCGCCCGACTCCAAACATAGTTCTTCCCGTATTAAGGGCTATTTGGCAACTTTGACAAAATCTCTCCTCTGTCTAGAGGAGATATGTCGTTGTCCTCATTGAATTACGACATTTCGACTACCCAGTCAATTTCCGCCTCCACCTTCACCCAATATGCCTCTCCCATCTGAAGCACTTCTGCGTCTCCGAGCACTCTCAGATGATATGGAGGCGCAGAATCATATCCCTCTACACGCACCGCTCCTGTATCCATCTTGAGATCGTGCACTGTGTAGGAGGTGTTGAAGGACGGAAAGGACACCAGATTCCATCCCTCGTACAGATGTATCGTCGTCTGAGCGGGAACCACTCCCGCCACTGTGAGATTGGAGTCGCTTGTCACGTTCACCCATATTCCCATGGTGTGGTTCACGCTCCACAGTCCTCTCCTGTATCCCTTGGATGGCATGTACCATTTCCATTCTTGGACGGAGGGGTCGTAGGACCACGCCTTGTCGTATTGTACTGTCTGAAGAACGGTCTCGATACTCTCATCAGACTGTATGAGCGGGACAGAAGCCAGGTTCGGACCTGGAGCGAGCTGGTGGATGAGCTTGGCTACTTGACCCTCTGAGCACTTGGTTTGATTAACCAGATCAACGGCACAAACGCAATAGAAATAGTTGTTTGGATTTCCTTCACCAGCAAGAACGTCAACGAATTCGCTCGTTCCATTGGTGAGGAAGGCGATGAGTTGATAGCCCGTCCCCTCGGCTTCATACGTACTGTTTCTGTAGATTGAGTAACCGACTACGGAGTGTTGACCTGATCCATCATCTGAGGAGAGGTCCCATGCGAGAGTTACGTTCTCCATTTGCCAACCGCTCAAGGCTGCCTGAAGGCTCTGTGGTGCGGAGGGAGGCACGGGCGTACCTGCAGTAGTCTCATTTGGGCTGTTTGAGGCTGACCCACAATTTCCGACCTCATCATAACCTCTGACTGCGAACCAGTATTGAGTCGTTGAATTCAAACCTGAGACAACATGGCTCTCGAGGGTGCTTGAGTCCAGCGGGATCCAAGACTGGCCATAGCTTGTCGCGGATGCCCAGTTCGCATTTGATATTGGTCCAGTCTTGGAGTACCTCACCAAGTATCCCGTAGCCATGCCAGAATTGCCATCATCACCAGGTGCGGTCCATGTCAATTCGACAGAGTTTGCTGTCGGATTGCTCGTTGCCAAATCGGTTATGGTTGCCGGTGGTATTGTGTCGACGTAGAATATCCATGATTCCGTTGCGAGATTGCCAGCAACATCCTTGACCTCAAGATAGACAGTGTGGCTGCCATCTGGAAGTCCTATTGCAGGTGTGTAGGCGATATTGCTCGTTGTGACCGTTGAGAGTGGAGTTACGTCAAGACCACCAAGGAGCAGAATCACGCTGCTCGCATCTATTCCGAAGGAATCGTAGTAGTCCGCACCTATCGTTGGAGTGTTGAAGGGGGTTGCCACTCCGTCGGGGGGCTGCAGATTCGTGATTGTTGGTGGTACGATGTCACCTATTCCCTCGTCTCCATTTCTGTAGTAGATATCCCAATCTCCGTCTCCATCGTCCTGCCAGACGACGTGTGCTATGCCACCATCAGTAGCGATCGATGTATGGTCCTGAATCTCTGTCGAAATGTCCGTGCTAATCTCCTGTTCAACCTCCCAACCTGTTCCATTGAAGAACCTGTAGTAGATATCTGGATCTCCATCACTGTCTTCCGTCCACGCAATATAGGCTTTGTCTCCCTCAGCCGCGACCGAGGGTTCCCATTGATTCTCTGTTCCGACATCTGTGCTGATTTCTTGTTCGGGCTGCCAACTGGTTCCATTGAAGTGTCTGTAGAAGATGTCGTTGTCACCATCATCGAAGTCCGCCCATACGACGTGTACTTTGTCATCAAACGCGGCAATTGAAGGATAGAAATGCACTCCTGTCCCAATATTCGTGTTGATCTCTTGTATGGATTGCCAGCTGGTTCCGTTGAAGTGTCTGTAGAAGATGTCCCAGCAATCCTCAGCAGTCTCTTCTCGCCAGACGACGTGCACTTTGTCGCCTGCGACTGCAATCGATGGATCAGCTTGGGATTCGTTCCCAGCATCTACACTTATTTCCTCCACCGGTAGCCAAACACTTCCGTTGAAATACCTGTAGTAGATGTCATACTCCCCTGGGTCTCCGTCGCCTTCCCAGACGACATGAACCATGTCTCCCTGAACCGCTATTGAGGGGTCATATTGACCTTCCGTTCCAACGTCTATACTTATTCTCGAACTTGCCTGCCAAGCACTTCCATCGAAATGCCTATAGAAGATGTCGAAGCCACCGTCATCATTGTCCGCCCACACTACATGCACTTTGTCGATGGCGACTGCGATCGAGGGGTCCTCTTGATAGGCAGCTCCGGTATCATTGCTGATTTCCACCTCGATCTGCCAAGTGCTACCGTCGAAGTATCTGTAGTAGATGTCGGGGTCCCCATCTCCCCAGTCCTGCCACACAATATGCACCTTGTCGCCATACACCGCACCCGAAGGTCTGTGCTGGCCTTCAAATCCGATATCAGTACTGATCTCCTCCTCCAGTCCCCACACCGTCGCAGCTGTGTTTTGACCGGATATCAGCATAATCAGCACTACGCTGAAGAAAAGAACAGACACTTGCGAAAAGGCAATTCCTACGGCAATCCCCTGGTGCCGCCTTTGTAACTCAGGTGTTCCAGCTTTCGTTGAATTCTCTGCTTGCCTCATCTCGCACTGCACTCCAAGAGTCATAATCACCCTATGCGAATGGTGTCGAGCATCATTTGAGGGTACCCTTCTTCTTGTCTGACTCAGTGCTTTCTCATGACATCCATTCAGAAATAGCTTTTGGTACAGCCCTCGTAGAGCTTGAGATGTGCCAGACACGCGTATCCGGGGCAGTAGTCTGAAGGAAATGTCGAGGCAAAAAAGAGGATGAAAGGTCAAAAGAGATGAAAGAAAGGGGCTCAGGTTGACATAGGGATAAGCGTGATAGGAATTGGGGTGGCTTGTCAATCAAGAACATATAAATCGGCACATGGGTATTTGACTCACGAGCGTAAGTGCAATCAGGAGGAACTAATGGCAGACTTCCTCGGAATGAGTTTGGAGGTGTGGGTTGGAGTCGCAATCACCAGCCTAGTGACTTTTGCAGTCGCTCTCTATTTTTATCTCAGGCAGAAAAAGGAGGTTAGGAAAGAAGAAAAAGCAGAAGAATCCTTTATCCGAATTATGGATTCATGGAGGTTTGAGATCGACAAGAAACTGAGTGAGATCGAGAAAGGTTTCCATGAACGAGATGCTCAGTACAGTACATTCGTAAGGCTAGGTAACGCAGCTTTTGGCGACGGGGATTATCAGAATTCTTTAGATCACTTCGACAAAGTGATTGAGACCAGTCCAACCTCTAAGGTCGCGTGGAATAACAAGGGAGCAGCATTGGGGAAATTAGGTAGGCTTAAAGAGGCTGGGATATGCTTTGAGAAAGCACTGGAAATCGACCACCATTATGCAACAGCGCTAAGAAACCTAGCATCCGCATTGGGCAGATTGGGCGAATATGAGGATTCTATGAGAACTTACGATGAAGTATTATGTCTCCGCCCGGATGACGCAGAGGCACTGGTCGGTAAGGGTGCTGCCCTGGGGTTTCTGGAAAGGCATGAGGACGCCATCATACACTTCCATAGAGCTACAAGGCTTAATCCTAGGTATGAAAAAGCATGGCACAACATTGGGGTTTTCCTGGAAAAGCTGGGCAACTATGAGGAGGCAATGGAAAGCTATGAAAAAGCAGTCAAACTAAACCCTAGATATTTGGAGGCATGGTATGGGAAGGGATTTTGCGCACTCAAACTTGGCCATTTTGAAGATGCAATAAGATCCTTCGATGAAGCACTGAGCATTAATCCCAGACACGTTGAGTCACTAAACAACAGAGCTGCATCGCTTGGGGCAATGGGCAAACACAAAGATGCTTTGGAGTTGTATGAGAAAGTACTAGGAATCAACCCGAAATATGCAAATGCATGGCTAGGGAAAGCCATTGCTCTTCATTCGTTGGAGAGAAAAGAAGAAGCCGAAAAATCCTTCGAGAAAGTCAAGCAACTAGACACAGCATTGTATCGAAGGTATTTCGCAAGACAAAAGCTCCATAGAACCGAACGATAGATGTCGTTGTTCTTTTCGAAGTCCGTCATTTCGCGTGCTGCATCCAACAATCTCCAGCGCACAGAAACCGTCAGTCACCATATGGAAGCGCATCAGTTACTAGAATCCAGATTAGTCAAGTGGGGTATGTCTTACTCTGGTTCGTGTTCCTCATCGGGGACTGCCTCACGCTCAGAACGTTTCCGAGGCTCGTTCCTTCTCTTCCAGAGATAGACCACAACCACAGCTATGGTTGCGATGATCAGCGCAACCAGGATTATCACCATCATCACATTCTGGACTTCTCCAACTACTCCAGATACAATCTCGGACACGTTTGACGGATTGCTCGATTCGTCAATCGCGATGAGAGCATACCAGTATCTCGATCCTTGCTCCACATCTGAATCCGTGTATGACATCGTATCCTTCTCCGCGACTGCTATTGGGGCAAGGTCTCCAGATCCATTTCGAGACCTAAGCACGAGATAGTGGTCAAGATCATCTTCCGCGTTGGCATCCCACATCAACACCAACGAGGATGAGTCATCACCCTTCGAGACTCTGATGTTCTGCGGTGGACTGGGAGGTGTCGTGTCCTCCACAGATATCAGAGCGATATCGTTTGCAGCCTTTCCTGAAGGGTCTCGGACTGTGAGCGTGACGGTGATGTTTCCGGTACTCACGAAAGTGTGCGGAACTACAGCTCCCTCAAGGTATTTCATTTGGTCATCTTCAACGAATGACCAGTTGTACTCCGAAATGCGGTGGTTATCCTGTGACGAGCTTGCATTCAGCAGGATTGGCTGACCTCTCTCAACTGTCTTGTCACCACCGGCGTGAGCAACTGGAGACGTTGTGTCCACGGTGGAGAATCCCGCATCGAAGGTCTTCAGGTTATCGGCGGAATCAAGGGCAACAATCGTCAGTTCGTAGATGCCCAATTCTGTCGGAATGAGAGTGGCGGTGTAGTTCTCTCCGTCAAGTGATGTGCAACTGGTGTTTCCGACGGTTCCACTTTCAGGTGCTTTGGCTTCCACATAGACCTGAGAGATGATCCCACCGTCACTCACTACGACGGCTACATCCACAGCCTCACGAACCTCTTGGGGATCGGGCGTAATCGACACCATCTCAATCATTGGTGATGTTGTGTCCACAATCCAGAAGGAACTTCCTGAGTGGTTCCAGTTGTCTGACGTGTCATTCGCCCACACATCGAACTCGTACGCGCCGTGATGCCGGAATGAGAGTCTGACTTCATACAATTGAGAGGTCTCGTTCCAGCTCATAGTATGGTTTGACGTGGAGCTGTCAGGATGGCATACGTCGACCCAGACACCCCAGACACCGTGATTGTCTTCCACGTCAGCGACGAACGATAGGGAGTCCCCGGCCTCTTGGATGTCGGGGCTAGCATATGCAGAGAGTATCTCTGGACGAGACATGTCCCGCATCTCAAATGATCCAGGGGAGGTTTGCACATTCCCCGACATGTCCGCTGACTCAATCTCGAATTGTGCGAAGCCTATGAACTCGTAGGTCTGATTGACGTAGTAGAGTCCCGACTCCCCCTCGTTCATAGGATATGACGTTGGACCAGCCCCTGGAATAGTGAGATTGAGTTTCACGTATTCCAGCGCATGATTGTCGTTGACTTGCGCCGAGATGTTCACATTCCCGCCATAATCCTGCAAAGGGGGAATGACTGAAACACTTGTGATGACAGGAAAGGATCCGTCTACTATTGAGAAGCTCAAGCTCTGTGCAGCGGTATTCCCGGAAGTGTCGGTTGCCCACAAAGCAGCGAGGTGGTCTCCGACTTCGTGAAAGCTCTCATTGAGATAGTACTCAGATGGTGCCGACTCGAACATCGATGTGTTCGAATATGTTCCTGACGGGAAGGATATGTTCAGGAAGACGGACCCCAAAACGTAGTTGTCCTGAACCATAGAAGTGATGTTTACAAAGCCATTGACATCCTGGGACGAGTGGCTGGCTTGGAACGAGAGAATTGAGGGGGAGGTGGAATCCGATATGGTGAACATAAACGAGGACGAATTTGAGTTTCCCGACCGATCAAATGCATAAACGACCCCGTTGTGTTGGCCAAGTACGTCGAATGCCAATTCCTCCCAGTATAGGTCCTGAATAATGTGGGAAGGCGTCAGATTCGTCCAGCTGTTGTCGGGGCAGGATATGTTGAACGACACGAAATCCACCAAATCGTTGTCCTGGATGGTCGCTGAGATGTTGACTGAGAGATACGGCTCTTGGACATCCGGATTCACTGATGCGTTCACTATCAAAGGATTCGTTGTGTCCACAATTGAGAAAGTGCCACTGGACTTGTTCCAGAGGCCCTCAGAGTCGACAGCTGAGATATTGAAGTAGTAGAGACCCGGTTGACCATAGGTGGTGTTCAAGTAATGCGTCGAGGGGGGCATAAGCATCATTGAGTCGTTCGTCGTGGTTGTGTCTGGTAATCGGATCTCCAAGTAGACACCTACAACGAAGTCGTCATCCACGATGTCGGCAGATATGTTCACATGCAGACCCGATTCCTGCAGCGGTGGCAGAATCGAAACGCCTGCGATCTCAGGGGGCGTTCTTTCCATTACGGGAATGAGTGGTTCCATGAATGGATAGTGGTCGATGCCTGAAGGTGCCACGGAGTACCACGAGTCCCCGATTCCGTCGCTGCCTGGCAGGTCCTGATTCGGACCGCTGAAGTCGTCAAGACCGGAGTAGTCGTCCCAGTAGTTCCCACCAGCAGGGTATCCATTGTCCCAAGAATTGGCGCCTCCAGAGTTGTCCCTGCCGTTCTGCGTATTGTTCATCAAGTCGTTGTGGAAGATTAGATTCGCGGAGGAGCCTGCGTCCGCTACGATGCCGATATTCGCGTGATCGAGTACTCGGTTGTACGAAACCACAGTGCCAGTGGTCCCCGTCTCGAGAGATATGCCATATTGGTTGTTTCTGAATGTTGAATTGGTTATGGAATTCCCTGAGGAGTCCCCTATGGCTATCGCAGTGTCCAGTGGGTTGTCCATGACCACCATTCTTGAGAACGTGTTGTTGTTGGAGCGGTACAGACCAATGGGATTGAAGTTATCGTGGAACGTGCAATTGACTATCCGGTTGTCGTCAGAGTAGTAGAAAATGAAAGGGCTATTTCCATATGTGAATGTAGCGTTCTCGGCAAACACGTGTCCTGTGGAGTTGATATGTATGTTGAGCCAATCGGCAGGTGACGGAGAACTCTTGTTGGACGTGAATACAACGGGTTCGGGAACTGTTCCCTTTATGGTCAAATTGCCCTCGACGTAGAGCCAGTATGGTCCGTTGAATCTCACTTCGACACCCTCGA
>JAGMAI010000031.1 GCA_023130895.1 Thermoplasmata archaeon | reverse complement strand
TCGCGGGAGAGGAGTTCAAGGAGGGCGAGAACGTGGCCGTCTCTTTCGATGAGACGAACATCCTCACCTTCCCGGCACCGAGGGAGGGCCTATCGGAGGTGATAAAACTTGAGTGAAAGCGGAATGCTCGGCTGGTTCCGAAAGAGAAGAGGATCCAGAGCGATGCAACAGACCCGAGAGCATGCGAAGAAGGTCGAAGATGCGCTCGTTGAGCTGGACAATGCCATTGCGGCAATGATAGCCGGCAGGAGACCCCAGGCCCTAGAGGCCATCAAGCGTCTGGACATAAACGAAACGGCAGCAGACAGCATAGAGGACGACATCTTCGAGGAGATCTCGAAAGGGGACATGGACCCCTCCGCAAGAGGAGACCTGATGCGGCTGATAAGAAGAGTGGATTCGGCCGCGGACTGGGCAAAGGCAGGTTCGCGAAACCTGGAGATCCTCATAGAGATTAGGGCTCGCATCAAACCCATCCTGTGGATGAGGTTCAAGGAAGTGACCAAGCTCAACGTCGATAGCGGGAGAGTTCTCAGGCAGAGCTTGGAAGCCCTGGGGGTGAGCGATGCGCGTGTTCTCAGGGGACGCAAGGAGATCGACCGGTTCGAGAGGCAAGTGGATGTACTCTACTATGACCTCAAGAAGGAGATGCTCAGAGCGGTCGACGACCCAAAGGCTGTGGTCGTGCTGAACGACTTCCTCACAGCGCTGGAGAACGCCTCGGATTCCTGCGCGGCAGCGGCCGAGATGCTCTTCATAATGGTCGTATCCGGAGTATAGCCGAAATTCGACATCGGACGGGTGTTCTTCGCATCCCCGGTCCCAGCCCAGGCTTTTCCTCACTTGAGTCGGACGAATATCTGAGTGCACAATCGCCTGCCAGAGAATCAGTCATGATAGGCCGGACGTAACATTTAAGTCCTGTAAAACAAATCAAGAGAGTTCAAGGCAAAGGGAGCAAGATGAATACAACAAGAATGACTCCTGATGGAAAGTACGAGATTCTGACTCTCAGATTCAAGGATTTCGATGACCTGCCGAGGTCCCTTCTCATATGGCGCGAGCAGGAAGTGGGCTTCGGTTTCGAGGAATAGACCGCGCTCGGTCGACTTGAGAACCCTTCTTCTGGGTGGACGGATGAATCGCGAGAAGGTTTTTATGACCCGTTTCATTTGAGACCGTGTGAAGAACAGGGAGCTCGCGAGAATCCTAGGCCAGATTGGCGATCTCGAGGATATGAAGGATGAGCCGTTCAAGGCGAATGCCTACAGGCGGGCGGCGAGGGTTGTGGAAGGCCTCAGGGAGGATGTTGCGGGAATCGCTGAGAGGAGGGAGCTGCAAGACCTCCAGGGAATCGGAAAGGCATTGGCCAAGAAGATCGAGGAGTACGTCAAGACCGGGAAGATAGCCTACCTAGAGAAGCTCAGAGCCGAATTCCCGCAAGGTCTTCTGAAGCTCCTTCACATCCCCGGCGTTGGCCCGAAGACCGTCAAGGTCCTGTACCAGCAGCTCGGAGTGACGAGCGTCGAGGAACTTGAGCGGGCCGCAAGGAAAGGCAGAATCAGGAAGCTCAGAGGGTTCAGCAAGAAGAGCGAGGAGAACATACTCAACAGTCTCCGCACGTTCTCCGGAGCCGGGAAGAGGGCACTCTTGGGATTGGGTCTCCCGCTTGCTGAAGAGCTGATCGAAGAGCTGAGGACAAAGTGCCACATCGACAGGATATCCGTGGCGGGCTCGTCCCGGAGGATGCGGGAAACGGTGGGTGACCTCGACATTCTGGTGGCCTCGGGCAAGCCAGAGGAAGTGATGGAGGCATTTGTTGCGCTCCCAGGCGTTGAAGAGGTCATCGTGAGCGGGCCTACGAAGACAAGCGTGATTATGGAGAGAAGGGATATTGAGCTTCAGACGACCGTAAGGCTGCAGACGGACCTCCGGGTCGTTGACGCCCACAGCTTCGGTTCCGCGCTGCAGTACTTCACCGGGTCAAAGGACCACAACATCCGTCTGAGGAGAATCGCCCAGACCAAGGACTGGAAGCTGAACGAGTACGGTCTCTTCGAGGGAGAGAAACGGATCGCGGGAGAGACCGAGGAGGGCATCTATGAAGCACTGGGGATGGACTTCATCGCACCCGAGCTGAGGGAGGACAGAGGGGAGATCGAAGCTGCCCAGTCGGACTGCCTGCCCGGGTTGATAGGACTCGACGACGTCGAAGGAGACCTCCACATCCACACGGAGTGGAGCGATGGGACGGAATCCATCGAGAGGATGGTGGAGGAATCCAAGACGCTTGGCTACTCCTACGTCAGCATCGCCGATCACTCAAGGGGAATCAAGATCGCCGGTGGACTGGATGATGATGTCCTGCTCGAGCAGGTCGACGCTATCAAGGAACTGAACAAGAGGGAGAAGGGGTTCAAGATCTTCTCGAGCAATGAGGTGAACATCAAAGCGAGCGGTGAGCTGGACTACGACGACGAGATACTCAAGGAGCTGGACATAGTGATCGGTGCGGTGCACTCCCAGTTCAAGATGGAGAAGGAGAGGATGACGGAGAGGATAGTGACGGCAATGGAGAACGAGCACGTCGATTTCATCTCGCATCCCACTGGGCGGCTCATCGGCAAGAGGGAGCCTTACGAAGTGGACATGGACAGGATACTGGATGCTGCGCTGGAGACGAACACGGCTCTGGAGATCAACTCGTGGATCGACAGGCTCGACCTGAACGACAGGGACGCGAGATTGGCAAAGGAGCGGGGAGTCAAGCTGGTTCTCGGGACGGACGCGCACACTTTGGGGCAAATGCACTTCATGAGGTTCGGTGTCGGCACCGCCAGGCGAGGCTGGCTTGAGCCAGAGGACGTTCTAAACACCCTGCCCGCCAAAGAACTCCTGGCGTGGTTCAAGTCCTAAGAATCTTATACCACGACGCGATTCTGAACCGGGGAGGTTACATGACAACTGCAAAAGTAATCGAGCTTGTTGGCTGCTCAA
>JAGMAI010000030.1 GCA_023130895.1 Thermoplasmata archaeon | reverse complement strand
ATCAGCGGCATCGATGTGGTCAAGTTCTCCGCCAAAGTAAGGGACGACGAAATCGTTGAGTTCAGGGCGAACGTGAAGGTCTCGTTCCTGGTAGAAAGATAGAATGGACGAGGAGCCAGAAGACGAATTCGCAATGATGCGTCGCCTCATGCGAAGGATGTTCAGGCAGCTCTCGCTATCGCCACTCGATTCGCTGAGGGACGAGTCCTTCGTGTACGGGTTCTCCTTGCGAACGGGCCCAGATGGCAAGACGGAGATCTCGGACTTCGGCAACACCAGGTATCTCGAAGAGAGAAAGGGCTTGGGAGAGAGACAACCGCTCACGGACGTGATCCAGGGAAAGGACGAGATCTTCGTCACAATGGAACTTCCGGGAGCTTCGGAAGAGGATGTGGAGGTCGAGGTGAAGGGCTCCAAACTGACAGTCCGTGTGGCAGGAAGGAGGAAGTACTACGCGGAAGTGGACCTGCCCACGACCGTCCTTGGAAACGACGTGAGATGGACTCTGCGAAACGGCGTGCTCGACATCGTTCTGAAGAGGGAAGTCGTCAGGGACGTGGAGATCTAGAGGCCTGGGATGAGTCTGGAAGAACTCGCGAGGCAGGTAAGGCGATGCAGGAAGTGCAGGCTATGGAAGACACGCGAGAGGGCGGTTCCAGGTGAGGGAGACAGGAACGCGCGCATCTTCCTTGTAGGGGAGGCCCCTGGGAGGGAGGAGGACAAGCAAGGTCGCCCCTTCGTCGGAGCGGCGGGAAAGATCCTGAACGAATCGCTCGAGAAGGCGGGTCTGAAGAGGGAAGGCATCTTCATCACGAGCGTGCTCAGGTGCCGTCCGCCGAGGAATCGGAATCCCAGAAAGGACGAGATAGAGGAATGTCGACCCCATCTGGAAGCCTACATCGATGCGGTGGATCCCTACGCGGTCGTGGCGCTGGGATCGTTCGCGCACAGGGTCCTGGCGGGCAGGCCGGCGAAGGTGTCCGAGGCTCGGCTCGAAACTGGGGAATACAGAGGAAGGCCACTGATCTCGACATATCACCCCGCGGCGGTCCTCTACAACAGACGGCTGCTGAAGCATCTGACGTCAGACCTGAAGAGGGCGAAGGAGTTCGTAGAATCCGAGGACACTAGGGTCATTAGTGGGCCCGCTAGGAGGGGGAAGAGAGATGTCTCCATCCGGGCCGCCGGAGGCGTCATCCACAGGAAGGGAAGGGTCCTTCTCATCCGCAAGAAGAGCGAGAGACTCTGGTGTCTCCCGAAGGGTCACGTTGAGACAGGTGAGAGCCTGGAACACGCTGCCTTGAGAGAGATGAGGGAGGAGACGGGGCTCTGGTCGATAAGAATCGAGCGGGAGCTGTGCGACATCGAGTACTCCTACTACTGGCCCCAGGACGATATCAACTACCGGAAGAAGGTCACCTACTTCCTCGCGCGTGCTCCCAAGGGAAAGCCAGAGCCGGAGTTCAGGTTCGACAAGTACAAGTGGTGCACGGAGGCCGAGGCGGCGGAGCTCCTCTTCCATAAGAACGACGTGAACGTTGCGTGGAAGGCCTTCGAGGCCATCAGGAAGTGATCGTTCTCGGCGGGCGGCGCGCCCAGGAAAAGCCGCCGCAGGCGGCGATCTCCACGAGCCGGACGTTCTCACTCGTGATAACGAAGAGAAAAACATCTAAAAGGGATTCGCCCTTACTGACGCAGGGTGTTAAATGAAAGAAGAGAAGGGTATTCCTGATGCACTGCTAGACTTCTTCAAAGGGCCAGGCGGACATTCCTTGATAGTCAAGGGTGCTGCGGGAACGGGCAAGACTACGTTCGCCCTGCAGCTGACAGAGGAGCTGGGGAGCGTCGAGAACTCGTACTACATGTCAATCAGGGTGAGCGATCATTCCTTGTACAACCAGTTCCCCTGGCTCAAGGACAGAGTCGAGTTCAAGAAGCGGATCGCCCCGACGAGGTTCGACCAAAGGCCTGAGGAGGAGGAAGGCAAGGTCGACAGAACGGAGCTCAAGAAGCTCGAGGGCCGGATAGAGATGGGTGAGGAGGACGAGAGCAGCATCTACGACAAGATAAGCGAGGGCGAGGTCACGGAGACCAGCCTCATCCTGGACCTTGGATCGGACCTCCCCGAGATCGACAGGGCATATGATGTGGTCGAGGACACCCTCCCA
The DNA here is from genome assembly GCA_023130895.1 of Thermoplasmata archaeon. Lineage (GTDB taxonomy): Archaea > Thermoplasmatota > Thermoplasmata > RBG-16-68-12 > JAGMCJ01 > JAGMCJ01. The sequence continues at coordinate 36,354 of JAGMAI010000030.1, read as the reverse complement.
GAGAAGAGCCTCATACTGATAGATAGCATCAACGCACTGGCGGAGAGATACGGGATTCACCCCTCGAAGCTGATGAACACGCTCCAGAAGGACCTGGTCGAGACCTCCTCGTCCGATGTCCTGTATGTGCTGGAGAGCCCTGGGGAGACGCGGCTCGATTATCTTGGGGACGGGGTCATCACGTTCACGAGCGAGGAACACGAAGGCAGACGGCTGAGGATAATGAAGATCGAGAAGCTTCGCGGCACGGAGATTAGGCAGCACAAATGTGCCTACAGTCTGGACGGGGGGAGAATCAAGACCTTTGGCTTCGAGAAGATCGAGATCCCGCGTGAGAAGTCGAGTTGGGAACCCATGCCCGACATATCCGAGAACTGGATCTCGACGGGAAGCGACCAGCTCGACGCTCTGATAGGCGGGTTCAAGAAGGGTACGATAGTCGCTGTGGAGATAGGCGGGAATGTCGACACGCTGTACTCTGACCTCATCAAGACCTCGCTCTTGTCGAACTTCATCTCGCTTGGCAGGGGAGTTGCGTTCGTCCCCGAGAAGAAGGCCTCCTCGGAGATGGTGAGGGACGAGATCATGCCTTTTGTCGGCCAGGAAGCGTTCGAGAGGTGCATGCGCGTGTTCGAACCGTCCGCCACAACCTCTGTGGAGGGTTCCAAGATAGCACTCCCAATGGAGGGTTCTGACATCGACAACGAGCTGAAATGGAGCAACATCGAGTATCATCTCTCGCAGACGGAGCGTCCGATCCTGTCCCTGATGGGGTTCGACACCCTGGAGGCGGTCTTCGGCCACGAGGTGATAGAGGACATGGCAGGTCACATGTCGTCGATCAGAAAGGCGAAGGACATCTTCATAGGAATCGTTACGTCAACGACCTCTTCTACAGCACCGCTCGCGAATCTCGCCCATACTCACCTGAAAATCGAGAACATAGACGGTTCAGTTGTGCTCTACGGCGAGAAACCCTACACCGAGCTCCACGCCCTTTCCTTCGATCACTCGAAGGGCTATCCGCAGGCGGTGCTAGTACCGATAATCTAGCCCCCCAGAGCGGGTGTATGGGTATCATCGTTGATAATTGCATAGAAATGTGCTTAAATCAAGTAGAGAATGAGTATCGCAATGCGGGAGAAGGCAATCTCTAGACTATTGACTGATGATTACGCAGAGAGGATTCTTGTTGCGACGTACTTCTACCCGCGGTCAGTTCAGGAGATCAGCGACAAGTACGATATCCCCATAGCCGCTTGCTACCGCAAGATGCATGATCTCGAGGACGCTGGATTGGTCGAGGTCGAGAAGATCGTCACGACCTCCAAGGGAAAGAACATGAAGCTCTACAAGTCACAGCTCAAGAGCGCATGCATCATGTTCCAGGAAGGGCATTTCAGAATCAGGCTCGAGTTCAACTACGACGAGGACATCAACAACAGGTGGATCAAAATCCCCATCCCGACCAGGTAGCTATCAGTCCTGATAATTGTGTTCTCCTTGCTGATAATCCCAAGAAAGTCTTTAAATACAAAGAGTCATACAAGCTATATCCGTACCTGAATACTTCTCACTGAGGGGGTATCAGGGAGGGTATGAAATGACACCGCTAGAAGCCTCTCAATTGCTGACGGATGAATACACTGCGAAGATCCTCTTGGCGACCTTCAAGAGGAAGTTGAGCGCCCAAGAGATAAGCAGGAAATATGGGATACCCATTGCTGCCTGCTATCGAAAGATCAGGGCCCTTGAGGAGATAGGGCTCTTGGAATGCGTGGAGCGTATTCTGACGCAGAAGGGGAAGAGGAAGAACCTCTACACCTCGAGGCTCAAGAACGCTTATGTTTTCTTCGAGGGCGGGAGGCTCAGGGTCCGCTTCCACTTGACCACCGGTGTGATCAAGGACTTCGGCGGGGACTGGACGGGAGTGGATTCAAAGGAGTAGTATCCGTTCTGATTCTCTCTCTTGATAAAATCGTCGAAAGTGCCATTATTTGTCACGCTAATACATTCTCTGATGAACATCCATCAGAAGCTGAAACTGCTGCGCGATGATGACGTGAAGCACATCCTTGTTGCCACGTTTCTGTCACCGAGATCTGCGTACGAGCTTTGCGGGAAGTACTCGATCCCGATCGCCTCGTGCTACAGGAAGATAAACCTGCTGATGAAGGCGGGGCTCTTGTCGGTGAGGAAGAGGGTCATTACCCGGCGAGGGAGAGTCGTGAGGCTCTTCGAGGCAAACCTCAACAAGGGGCACATTCACATCGAGGACAACGGCATCCAGCTCAAGTTCGTTCTCACTCTGGACGAGCAGGCAGTGACGCAGGATTGGGAGACGATTGAGATTCTGTGATGAGAATCACTCTCGATAACCGTGAGACTGAGTTTAAATAAACCGGCTCTCTACGATTAACTGATAGGATGAAACTAAGATTCCACAAAATCCTTCCCAACGGCAAAAGCGTGATTTTTCCAAAGGAGGAGGACGAAGAAAAAGAGGTCATAAGCCTCAACGTCATCGTTTTCAAGGACACGAGGAAGAAGGATCTCGAGTAGCTCCTTAGCCCGTCCTCACCCGTTGCACAGAAAAAAAAGGGGGGTGAGGAAAGCAAAGGTCCCAAGAAAATGGGCCTCCGTCTTTCCTCGGAGGAGGGGTCATCGTTATCTGTTGGCTCTCTGAAACAGCAGGCGCAGAGTATAAGCATCTTGTTTTCCAATTATCACGTGTGATAATGACCCTCTGGCCCACTCCCCAGGCCCGCTAGAACTTCGATTTGAGGACGACTATGCCCTCTTCGGTTGTGATGTCTATTGACTGCTTTCCGGTGACGTGGTTCGTTCCCCTCATCTTGAGGACCTCGATGTACTTGCGTCTCTCCTCGCCTTCATGGGTGTACATGAGCAGGACGATCCCATCCACTGCATGGGCGATCTCCGGCGGATAAAGCTGACCGGGAGCGACCTCGCCCGTCAGGACCGTCACGCAATCCCAGTTCTTCAGCCTGGTGACCAGATCGAACAGGAATGTCCTGTAGTTGTTCTCGATGAAGTCGCAAACGACGGTGATCGGATCGATGACTATCCTCTGTGGCATGATCGCGGCGATCTTCTCGTCCAGGATGTCGAGGATCTCATGAGGGCCGCTCTCCCTTATGTCGTGCCCTATGTCGATATAGATTATTTCCCTGCCGAAGTACTCTGGATCGACGAACTCGAACTGGGAGGAGAATCTCAGCATCCACTGGGTGGGCTCGCTGAGCGTCGTGAAGAATATGCACTGCTCTCCGTTCTTGGCACCCTCGAAGAGGAACTTCTGAGCGAACGTCGTCTTTCCCGTCCCGGCACTCCCAGCGACGAGGAGAACCGAGGGGAATGGGAAACCTCCAGATATCATCTCATCCAGGCCAGGCGTTCCGCTGGACCGTCTTATTATCGCGTCATTCATGAATCATCCCTCCCTCGCCGTCTGACGGGCGTGCCATGGGGGCGTGCTCTTCCTCGAGCTCCTTGGGAACCTCCATGAAGGCTGCGTTGCCCATGTCCACCAATCTGTCGGAGCTGTCGGCCAGGAACTCGTAGACATCCCTCTGGGTCTCCCGGTCAATCGCGAACGCAGTGAAGGACTTCGGATTGGACGCGACAGCATCGAGGAACTCCTTCAGGAAGCGCTTTCCGGTTCCCAGCTCATTGTAGTGGAAGATCGCGGAAATGTCGTCTATCACCACGAAGTCGCTCTCGATGATCTTGATGATGGATGTAGAGCCGTCCGGGGTCTTCCCGATCAGCTGCAGGTCCTCGAATATCTTGGGAATCTGGAACGGGCTGTCCAAGAACGTGGTCTGCTTCCACTCCATCTTCCTCTCCCCAGATATCTTGGAGACGGCGTCGATGAAGAGCATCTCTTCGTAGTCGACCTTGTGGATCCTCAGCAGGTGGGCCATGTAGTGATAGGGCCGGTTGATGGACAAGAAAATTCCTCTGGGCCCTCTCTCCTCTAGAAGGGACTTAAGCGTGATGAGGTTGGTTTTCGCCAAGTAGACCCTGTCAGTGTTCACTAGGAGCCTGTTCTGCGAGGTCTTCATCATTTGGGATATGACGTCCCTCATGGCGATTACTTCAGTTTCGTATACCATTAGGACCCAGCCTAGTCAAAAGAATTGAGCCACGCTATTAAGTGGATTTCGCACTGATTATCAGAACTGATAAGCTCGAAGTGAGCTGGCAAATGCACAGAAAGGCATTTTCAGGGGGGATTCTTAGCCCTGAGTGAACACGACCTTTCCGTCCATCACACGAACGTCAAGAAGCGTCCGGATTCTCATATCCAATTCCTTCTCGAGCTTCTCCTTGTCCGGGTTCTTGTTGAACACTATCACGATGTCGATCAGAACCGCCTTGAGAGTTCTCAACGCCTGGACTATCGCCCTTAGGGTCCCGCCCGTGCTCAGGACATCGTCAACGAAGACGACCCTGTCTCCTTCGTCGATGGAGTTGATGAACATATCCGAGCCCGAGTATCCAGTAATCTGCTTAACTGAAATCTCACCGGGAAGCCCGTATTCCCTCTTCCTGATGAAGACATATGGGATGCCCGTTGCCAGAGAGAGCGACGCTGCCAGGGGAAAGCCCATCGACTCCGCTGTGACTATCTTGTCGCAGTCGAGATCCGCCACACTGATCATGGCCTCCGTCACTTCCTCCAGGACCTCAGGGTCCCCGAGCGGAATGCCATCTGTTATGGGGTGCACGAAGTACTCATAGTCACCGAACTTCACGACCGGGCACTCGTCCATGGATTTCTTCAGCTTCTCCAACATATGATCGCTTCCTATTCATTCCCAACCAGGTCCAGGGCCGCTTCGTTTGCCCTTTCGAGTATCTCATCCTCCCCCTCGATCTTTCTGTTCTGCATCAGTATCTTCCCGTCGCAGATCACGGTGTCAACGCACGATCCGTTCGCAGCGTACGCCAGATCCGACACGAGGTTGTGACCAGGATGAAGCTGCGGCGCCCTCAAATCGACGAGGACGATGTCCGCCAGCTTTCCGGGAGAGATTCTCCCTGCATCGATTCCAAGGGCTCTGGCACCGTTCTCCGTTGCCAGGGCGACCGCCTCTTGGGCGGGAAGGATTGTCGGATCCCCCGTGAACGCCTTCTGATAGAGCGCCGCGAACTTCACGGTCTCGAACATGTCCAGCGTGTTGTTCGACGCGCAACCATCGGTCCCCAGAGATACGAGAAGCCCCGCTTCCTTCATCTCCCTGTAAGGTATGGCCTTCCCAACCGCGAGCTTCATGTTTGAAACGGGATTATGGGACACCTTGACATCGTGTTTACTGAGGAGGCCGATCTCCTCCTTGTTCAGCCAGATAGAGTGAGCGGCAACAAGACGAGGGTTCAGGAATCCTATCTCCTCAAGGAATTCAACTGGCCTCTTCCCGTGCTCCTCGATGCACGCGTTCACCTCATCCTCCGTCTCGGATAGGTGGAAGTGGACCAGAAGGTCCTCCTTCTCCGCGTATTCTGAAATCATCTGAAGGCTCTCGGGAGACACCGTATACATCGCATGGGGTCCGAGGGCGGGGACGATCATATCGTTCCTCATCGACCGAATCGACTGAACCAGGGAGATGGAGCTCTGGAATCTCTCCTTTCCCGCGTCGGGATCCAGTAGATCAGTGAATCCTTCGCTCAGGACGGCCCTGATGCCCATCTCCTCAGCAGCCTTGGCGGTTTCCTCCATGAAGAAGTACATGTCATTGAAGCAGGTTGTGCCAGACTTGATCATCTCCAGGCACGCGAGCTTGGTCCCCCAGTATATGTGCTCAGGTTTCAGGTGCCGTTCGAGAGGCCAGATCTTGTTGCTCAGCCAGTCCTGGAGAGGCATGTCGTCGGCGTATCCACGAAAAAGGCTCATGGCCGCGTGGGTGTGGGTGTTCACAAACCCGGGGATGGCGGCCTTTCCATTTCCATGGATCACCGTGTCGGCGCCCTCATCCGAATCCAAGGAGGTGATCCTGTTCCCCTCCACGCGTATGTTCTTGCGATCTCCATCGAGAAGGACGTCCTCGATGAGAATGCTCAAGCAAGCACCTCGATGACCCTCGTGATGATGTTGAACAGCCTCTCGGCATTCCTCATCTGATGCTCGAGAATCACGTCGTAGGAGAGGTCCTCGTCCGCCATGCCATGGCAGTAGTTGTCAACGCAGCATATGCTCGCGTAGGCGATGCCCTTCTCCACCGCCAGAGTGGCTTCGGACGGCATCGTCATGCCCACCAGGTCTCCGAACTCCTTGAAGATGCGGATCTCGGCCTTGGTCTCGAGCCTGGGTCCAGTTGTTTGGATGTAGACACCGCCATCATGGGCGGTGTACCCCAGATCCCTGATGCAATCAACGAGACTCTTCCTGAGTTCCGGATCGAGAACGGGAGTGACGTGAACGACGTCCTCGTCGTGGAATGTTGGGATGTTCCAGAAGCTCACGAAGTCCGAGGGGATGACGAAATCCATGGGCCGTATGTCCTGCCTCATGCTGCCGACTGAAGATGCACCGATGATCCTCGTGACGCCCGCGTCCGAAAGGGCGTGTATGTTCGCGTGATGGTTCACCCTGTGCGGAGGATGCCTGTGTCTTTCTCCGTGTCGGTACAGGAAGGCGACCTCCTTCTCCTCGATCAGACCTATCTGAACGGACGAAGAGGGATCGCCAAAGGGCGTACCGACCCTTTCCTCCCTGGTCCCTTCCAGGATTCGGGATATCTCCATTTTAGAACCCGTGATAATACCCAGGCGGGCGGTCATCGTGCGAGGTTAAACTCTCGCGAGAAATAAACGTTTGCTAGACAGGTGCTAGGGACGCAAAACACTGAGGGGTCCGGTTTGGGTGAGATTCAGTCGGCCATCCTGGGGATGCAATCACCAGTCAGGGCGGGGATCAAACACACAGATTGGAGGGTAAAGGCGCCCGAATCCGATTCACTCCCACTGGATTGGTAGGGTCTTCGACCCTCTGCGTCCAAAAAAGCGGGTGTCTTCGCGGGAGCGACTGAAAGAGTCGTCACCGACTCCCTCAAGGATTGCAAGCTTGTTGGCCGAGTTCTCATCATGCGAGGCATCTACCGGACCCCTCTCCTATCTTGCGGCTTCCTCGCAAAGACTTGAACCTCCCGTGAAGCCGCAACATCCATGAATCTCATGAACATTATAAAAGGTTATCGTTTTTCGGTATACGGAATAATAGCACGGACATAAAACGGTAGGATGAGGCTAATGTCCAGTCCGCTCATGATCTTCTCGCGCGACTGCACTTCGACTGCGCAGACAAGCAGAATCATGTGTCGGAGGCCATAGGGAACTCGTTTCGAACCTCGATATCTATAAATACCGCCTCAAACATAGAAAAGGGTGATGTGGGCGAGGAAGAGGGAGCTAACAACTGCACTCGTTGTACTATCGATTGCTCTAGCGTTTCAACCCACAGCGTCCGGCGGGGCCTGGACAGCCGTACCCGTTGACAGCCTCGACAACGGGAACATCGGCATGGTGGTCCAGGACGTTTACGAGGACTATGTCACGATCAACCTGTCGACGTCGGACCCGGATGTCATACACATCCCTGTCATTGTGATGCCAGATGGAGCCAAGGCCGCAAGAGGTCTGCTGCGAACGGCATCGCAGGAAGAAGAGGTTCTGATCCCGGTGCTTGGGGATGACGACTATGTGCTCGTCTTCTATCAGGACTGGCCCCAGGGTTGGGGCGAGCTCGTCATCGAGCTGAGCGATCAGGACTGGCCTCAGTACGAACAGGCCATTATCCCGCTGGACTTCCAGGATTGGCCTCAGGCATGGCTCCCGGCGGAGCTGGTCTAGCTATAGACCGTTTCTCAGACCGGCCACCTTCCCCATCATGCTCTTGTTTCCGATCTTCTCGAAGATCTCGTGCGCCTTGGAGAGGTGTTCCACGGCGTTGTCCCGCTCACCCTTCTCCTTGTACATGACGCCGAACTTGTAGTGGGCATCGGCCATGTTGTAGGGCAGATTGAGCTCTTCCAGCAGGGCGATGCTCTTGCTGAAGTACTCCTCCGACTCCTTCCATTCCTCTCTGAGTCGATGGGTCTGACCGTAGTGGGAGTACACGGATGAAATCATCATCCTCTCGTTGAGCTTCTCGAAGATGAGGAGCGCCCTCTCAAGGTACTCAAAAGCCTTCTTCGTGTCGCCTTTCAGCGCGTAGGCCTCGGCAGCGTTGGACAGGCCATATCCGATCCCCGTCGCATCCCCCAGCTTCTCGGCGGTCCGTATGCACTTCTCGTGGTACTCTATCGTCTTGTCCATGTCGTCCAGGTAGAACCACGTGGCCCCCATTCCGGTGCAGACCTTGGCCAGCTCGCTCAGGTCACCGATCTCCTCGAGCATCCCGATGGACTTCTCCATGTACCCAATGGACTTCTGGTAGTTCCCTCTCTGAGCCTCCACGCGCCCGAAGGCGTAGAGAGCTCTTGCCAGATTCCAGTCATTCTTGGCGTCTTGTGATGCTTGCCTTGACTTGTCAAAGAACTCCAACGCTCGGCCGTACTCTCCATTCCTCTCGTGGATGGCCCCCAGGTCGTAGAATATGCTGGCCATGGCGGACAAATCGCCCGTCTCCCTCGCCAACCCAAGGCCGCTCTCGAAGTTCTTCCGGGCCGCATCCCAGTCATTTCTCCTCTCGTGTATCCACCCAACATCTCTGAAGATCTTCAGCTGCGCGGCTTTGTCATCCAACCTCTGCGCGAGGTCCAGCGACTTCCCGCAGTACTCCATGCAGGAATCCCACTCGCCGGTCGCGAAGCAGACATCCTGGATCTTGAGCATCATCTCGAGCCTGGCAGCAAGGTTCTCAGGAGCCTCAGGCGCTGCCTCCAGCTCCTCGAGCCTGTGATAGTAGCCGTATACCGTGTCGGTCAGCGTTTCCTCTATGGACGACAGCTTCTCCGCGATCTGCTCCCCCTTGCTTGTGAGCAAGTAGAACTTCCTGAAGGGGAACTTGCCCTCCTCCTTCTCGTAGATCAGGCCCAGCTGCAGGAGATTCCTCAGGGCGGAATAGGCGGATTCCTGGTTTATCCCGACCTTTCTGTAGAAGTCAGAGATAGTCCCGCGTTCGTTCTGATGGACGTACGCGAGGATTCTCAAGGTGCCCGTCGGCTTCTCCAAGGCGGTGAGCATCATAAGGGTCGTATCAGTCGCCTTTGATTTAGTGTTTTCGCATGCTCACAGCTCGGGTCCAGAACATGACCAGAGTATCATTCCTGATATTGATTGCAGAATGTATAAGAACCCATGAGAGGTAATCCAAGAAGCGAGGATTGATTGGGAATGCTGCCCTTGCTAGTGTTGAGCATAGACAACGCGACGGACGAGCTCTTCCGAAACATATTCCTGGGCAAAGGGCAAGAAGTCCTCAAGGAGGGGCACTCGTACTTCCTTCACGAGCGGAGGCACGAGAGAGCGCTCGAGTACCTCACCCAGCTGATGGATGACGGCTACGCGGGCCTCTACATCACAAGGAGGCATCCGGACCACATACCGAGGAAGCGCGGGCGGGATGGGATGAAGGTGATATGGCTCTCCACCACGCTCGGCAGGGACTATGTCGACCCCCACAACCTCGGGAGCCTCACGAACCTCATCAGCAACTTCATGGACAAGGGTGGCAAGTCAGCCATTCTCCTCGACGGGCTCGAGTATCTGATGATCAACAACGACTTCCCGAGGATCCTGAAGTTCATAGAGTACGTGAACGAGATCGTGATGCAGAAGAAGGCCCTGTTCCTCGTCTCGATAGACTCGCGGGCCTTTGAACCGAAGGAGCTAGCTCTTCTGGAGAGAAACGCGGACGTAATAGGCGGCTGATTATTACGATTGAGAATCAGCCATGATACTCGTCCCGTTGCGTTATATATACGGTCGTGGGGGATTGGAATATTGAGGTCAGGAGGAAAGAAGATGGATCCTTTGGAAGCATCACGACTGATAACGGACGAATACGCAGCAAGAATCCTTGTTGCGACATTCAAGAAACCCAAGAGCGCGATTGATCTCAGCAGGGAGTACGGGATTCCAATCGCTGCTACGTACCGAAGAATCCACATGCTGGAGAAAGCCGGACTGATAAAGTGTGTTGAAAGGGCCCTCACGCAGAGAGGGAAGCGGATCAGTCTCTATCTTTCGCAACTCAGGAACGCCTACATCTTCTTCGAGAATGGCAGGCTTCGAGTCAGGTTCCAGCTGGCCTCAGGCGTCACCAAGGACTTCGGAGGCGACTGGAAAGCCGTCGACGTCCTATCAAGATAACCCCTCCTCCACAACCCACGGGCGGTTCTGGGAAACCGGGATTGCCCACCCCCTTTTTTACGCTCACCCCCTCCTCCACAAGGACCGGGCCCGAAAGGACCTGGGCCTTCCCCCTTTTTTATATACCTGAACGAGGCCTATTATTATTGAGATGGACAAGAGGGAAAGGGTTAAGTATCTGCTCAAGAGCGTTCTGGGAGTGGACGTGGATGCGATAGCGGCCAGGACGATAGCATCTTTGGCCGTGGAGAGAGCCAAGCACATCCCAGACTTGACAAGAGCGTGGTTGAGCATGAAGGACAAGAGGGAATGGGTGACCTACGCTTTTCTCGGGAAGAAGTGACCTTTGCCCTCGGTAGCTTTATTATTCATAGATTCATTCTGAGCAAGGATGAGCATGAAGTTCGAGGGGAGGGACATACTATCCATCAAGGACTTTTCCGTGAAGGAGATCATGCATATTCTGAAGACCGCGAAGAAGATGGTCCCCGCGGCAAAGGGCGAAAGGAGGGACGAGTCCCTGAGGGGCAAGGTGCTCGCCACGATCTTCTTCGAGCCCAGCACTAGGACCCGCCTCTCCTTCGAGAGCGCGATGAGCAGGCTTGGCGGCAGGGCCATCGGAATGGCGGACCCCGAGGCGAGCTCTCTGAAGAAGGGCGAGACGCTGGCGGACACGATAAAGATGGCCGAGTCCTACGCGGATGTGACCGTCCTGAGACACCACCACATGGGGGCGGCAAGGCTCGCTGCGAATTTCTCCGCGAAGCCCATCATAAACGGCGGGGACGGTGCCGGCCAGCATCCGACGCAGACGATGCTTGACCTGTTCACGATATGGACGGAGAAGGGCAAGATAGAGGGGCAGAAGGTTGCCCTCGTCGGTGACCTCAAGTACGGAAGGACGGCGCACTCGCTCTCCTACGCGCTTTCCCTCTTCGGGGCGAAGCTATACTTCGTCGCGCCCCCGACGTTGCAGATGCCCAAGGAGGTCGTGGATGATGCGAAGGTGGGCAAGGTGCGGCCCAAGCTAACGGGCGACCTGAACGACGTGATCGGAAAGGTCGATGTCCTCTACGTCACGCGGATCCAGAAGGAGAGGTTCCCTGACCCGCAGGAATACCAGAGAGTGGCCGGTCTGTACAAGGTGGACGTGGGACTGCTCGAGGAGGCGAAGAAGGACTTGATCGTGATGCACCCTCTGCCGAGGGTCAACGAGATACACCCATCCGTCGACGGCACGCACCACGCCAGGTACTTCGAGCAGGCGTTCAACGGTGTCCCCGTGAGGATGGCCCTTCTCGCGCTCATACTGGGGGCGGTCGAATGAGGGAGCTCAGGGTCACGCCGATCAAGAACGGCACCGTGATCGACCACATACCTGCGGGAATGGCGCTCAAGGTCCTCAAGATACTCGGGATAACGGAGGAGAGCTCCGACTCGACTGTCAGCGTGGCGATGCGCGTGACGAGCAAGAAGAGCACGCTCAAGGACATCGTCAAGGTGGAGGACAGAGAGCTCTTGGAAAAGGAGGTCGACAAGATTGCCCTTGTTGCACCTAATGCGACGATAAACATCATCCAGAACTTCAACGTGAAGCAGAAGCACAAGGTGGAGCTCCCCGAGGTCGCGAAGGGGATCCTGAAATGCGGGAACCCCAACTGCATCACGAATCTCAGGGAGCCCGTGGAGACGGAGTTCGTTGTCGTCTCCAAGAGCCCGGTCCGGTTGAGATGCGTCTACTGCGAGAGAGACCTCGAGAACATCGTGGACGCCATAACCTGAACCGACAAGGTTTTTATCTGCGAAGACCATTTCCTGGCGGGTGATGAGATGCACTCGAAGAAGGATTTGGAACTAAGGGAATTAAGCGAGATGGTTCTCCAACTCGTCGAGAATCAGAGAGCGATGGAGAGGGAGATCGGATTCCTCAAGGACAACCTGAAGGCCCAGAACAGTCTTTCCAAGGAGATGCTCAAGATACACAAGGTCCACAGGGACCTGGCCACGAAGAACACCGAGCAGTTGGGTCGGATAGAGACCCTGCTGAAGGATCAACCCTAGGTGTTTTTAGGCGGTCGACCCATTCGGAAGCGATGGGAGTCGACATAGCGGACATCATACCCGCGAAGCAGATCAAACTGGAGGACCTCGGGGGCAGGACCGTTGCCATCGACGCTTTCAATGCGATCTACCAGTTCCTCGCGATAATACGCCAGCCGGACGGCACTCCTTTGAGGGACTCGAAAGGAAGAACAACGTCCCATCTATCGGGGCTCATGTACAGGAACGCCAACCTGCTGCAGATGGGCATCAAGCCCGTGTATGTTTTCGACGGAGAACCGCCGAAGCTGAAGTCGGAGACGATCGCCGCAAGGAGCGCCATCAGGAGAGAGGCCGAGAAGGAGTGGAAGAAGGCGCTCGCAGCGGGGGACACGGAGAAGGCCAGGATCAAGGCCTCTCAGTCCTCCCGATTGAACAAGGAGATGGTGGACCAGTCCAAGGAGCTCCTGGAGCTCCTCGGAATACCATGCATCCAGGCGCCCGGCGAAGGAGAAGCCCAGGCGAGCGACATGACGAGGAAGGGGGAGGTCTGGGCGACGGCCTCCCAGGACTTCGACTCGCTCCTCTTTGGCGCAGACAGACTCGTGCGCAACCTCACCGTTTCCGGGCGGAGACGGGGACGGGGACGGGGGGGCGGTCCCGCCATTCCGGAGCTTGTCCTTCTCGATTCGGCGTTGGAGGCGCTCGAGGTCACGAGGGAGCAGCTCGTGGACATGGCGATGCTGGTGGGGACGGATTTCAACGAGGGCGTCCGAGGCATCGGCCCGAAGAAGGCCCTTCACATGATCAAGAAGCACGGCGACATCGAGACAGTGTGCGAGAAGGAAGGGTTCGACGTTGCGAACGTGCAACGCATCAGGGAGATCTTCCTCGAGCCGCTCGTCTCTGTGGACTTCTCCCTGGAGTGGTCCGAGCCCGATGAGGACGGGACAGTCGCGTATCTCAGGGACGAATTCGACTTCTCCGAGGATCGGGTGAGAAAGGCCCTCCGCAAGATGGGGGAGGGCAGATCGTTGATGAAGCAGAAGAGCCTCGACCAGTGGTTCTGAGACCGTCCCCACGCGAAGGTTTTCGTTTCGGCGTTCGGGACCGCCACCGCGCTTCCTCGATATCCGCGTGCTTGACCCTCACAGCGATGGCTTGGACGACCACATCCTTTTTATATCACGAGAAATTCATTGCCGCTCGTGTTGGACTGGCCAATCGAGGTCGCAATTCCGACGGTCGCGATCGTCTGCGGGGTCCTGAGCTTCCTAGCCTACCACAAGGAAGTGCTCAACAAGGAGGGCGCCGCCACTGCCTTCGGAGTGGGCTTCGTCATAGGTGTCTTTGGTCACATAGCGTGGCTCATCCTCCTTCTGATATTCCTCCTGACCAGCTTCGCGGCAACGCGCTACAAGTTCGCGCTCAAGGAGAAGAAGGGCGTCCAGGAAGGCGTGAAGGGCGAGCGGGGAGGGGCGAACGTCGTCGCGAACGGGCTTGTACCGGCGGCGATAGCCTTTCTGCCGTTCATAGCCCAGAGCATGGCGGTCGAGCCCTTTCCCCTGGAGCATACTGGCATTATCTTCGTGTCGGCCATAGCGGTGGCCGCAGCGGATACTCTTGCTAGCGAGATCGGTGTCCTGAGCGACAGGACCTATCTGATCACCACGCTCAAGAGGGTCCCACCGGGGACGAACGGCGGCGTGTCAAGGCTCGGGAATCTCTCCGCGCTGGCCGCGGCAGCTTACACGGCGGTCATGGGGTGGGTGTTCCTCGCATTCCTCACGGACACGATGCCCATGAATCCGCTCGTGATCATCATCCCGCTCGTAATCGGCTTCGTCGGCTGTCAGATCGATAGCGTGTTCGGGGCGACGCTGGAGACGAGAGGCTGGCTTACGAAAAAGACCAACAACCTCCTCACGGTGTCCATCGGGGCAGTTCTGACCTGGTTCGTGCTGCACTCCAACTTCTTCAATTGGCTTATGAGCCTTTCGTTCTAGACTCGATCAGTTCGGTGATGATTCTCACTCCTTCGTCCGCGAGCTCCTTCGCTCTACCCTGTGATTTCGATTCCGCGAACACTCTGAAGAGCGGCTCGGTCCCCGATGGTCTCACGAGAATCCAACCGTCCGGGTAGAGGACCTTCACACCGTCTGTCGTGTCGGTCTCCTTTCCTTCGAACTCGCTGGAGAGCCCTTCGAGGACCTCGGACTTGATCTCGTTGGGGCAGTGGATCTTCTTCTTCAAGTTGTGATAGACGGGCACTTCCTGCAGAAGGCTCGACAGCTGCTCTCCGGAGAGAGCCAGAAGCTCGATGACCTTCGCCGCTGCCATGCCTCCGTCCCTGCAGTACTGATGCTCTGGAAAGATCAGCCCGCCGTTCTCCTCCCCGCCAAAGACGGCGCCCGTCGCTTTCATCACCCTCGCGACTATCGGAGAACCCACGGCCGTGTACCTGATCTCCCCGCCAGACTTCGTCACGGCCTCTTCAACACAGCTCGATGAGCTCACTGGCGTGACAACGAGCCCGCCCGATTTCTCCTCCACTGTCCTCTTCGCGATCAGCGCCAGGCTCTTGTCCCCGGGGACGTAGTCGCCATTCTCGTCGACGAACACGGACCTGTCCGCGTCGCCATCGTGCGCGATCCCGAGGACCGCATCGGAGTCCGCAACGACTTCCATCAGCTCGGCGAGGTTCTCCTGGATCGGCTCCGAATTGTGACCGGGGAAAGTGCCGTCGGGGACCTCGTTCAGCAGCACCGTCTCGCATCCCAAGCGTTCGAGCAGTCGAGGAGAGGAGAGGTATGCGGCGCCGTTCGCGCAGTCGAGGACGACATTGGGTTTCGCCCGCTTGATGGACTCCACGTCCACGTTCCCTAGTATGGACGAGATGTAATTGTCAACGGCGTCGACGTTCTCCTCGCGGTTCCTGTAGTCCTCCCATCCAACAGTGAGAAAGCGCTTCGAGAAGTAGATGTCCTCGATGGCCTCCTCGCCCGCCTTGTCCATCTCCATACCCTCGGCATCGACGCACTTGATTCCGTTGAACTCGGGAGGATTGTGCGAGGCGGTGATTATGATCCCGCCGGAATAGTCGCCGTTCTTCACCTCCAGCTGCAACGTCGGGGACGGTACAATGGAGAGATCTATCACGGAGCATCCAGCCGAGAGGAGGCCGGACACGGACGCGGACTTGAGCATGTCCGCTGATGTTCTCGTGTCGCAGCCGATGGCGACATTGCCCCCGCCAAAAAACGTACCGATGGCCCTGCTCAGGTCGGTCGCGAGGCCGATCGTCATCGTCTCGTTCACTACACCCCTGACCCCGTTCGTCCCGAAGAGCCTGGTCATCTCATACCGACCTTCAGGTCTGTGACCTTCTCGCCCTTCTCCAGCTCGTAGTCGTCGGCGATCACGGACCTCTCGATGACGCACCTGTCGGGGACCACGCAGTGCTCTCCGATTATGGACGAGGTCACCGTCACGTCCTTGCCGATCGTCGTCGAGTCCATAATCACGCTCTCCGACAGCGACGCTCCCTTGACCTCCACGTCCTTGCCCAGACAGACTCGCGGTCCGATGTGTCCGCCAGAGACTTTCGACCCCTGACCGATGACGATGGGGTGCTCCTCCTTCACGCTCTTCCCCAGACGGGCCTCCTCTGACACGTCCGTGCCGAAGTAGTCCATCAGCATACCGCTGGCAGAGAGGAAGTTCTCCGTTGTCCCGCAGTCGACCCAGTAACCCTCGAAGCCGAAGCCGAAGAGGCCCTCCCTGACCTGCACTGGGAAGACCTCCCGCTCGAGGGAGACGACCTTCTCTGCCGGAATGTCGTCCAGGACGCTCTCGTTGAGCACGTAGATGCCCGCGTTCGCCTTGTGCGAGACTATCTCGTTCCCTCTGGGCTTCTCCTTGAACAACGTTATCCGGTCATCCTCGTCCAGCTGCACGATCCCGAAGGCCTCGGGATTCTCGACGTCCCAGAGCGCGATGGTCCCGACACCTTCTTTCTCCCTGTGGAAGTCGATGAGGGACTTGATATCGATCGAGCTGACGATGTCACCGTTGAACACGAGGAAGTCATCCGTCAGGTGATCGGACACATTGGCCAGCGCCCCTCCCGTCCCGAGGGGCTCGACCTCGTGAACGACGACGTAGTTCCTGCCGTCATGGAGCGAGTTGAAGTAGTCCCGCATCCGCCGCGACATGTAGCTCACGGGCACGATCACCTCGTCGACGGAATCGGGAAGCAGGTCCAGGAGGTAGGAGACCATAGGCCGGTTCAGCAATGGCAGAAGAGGCTTCGGTCTGGAATACGTCAGAGGCCTGAGCCTCGTTCCAAGACCGCCAACAAGAAGGACCGCCTGCATCGCCCGGACAAGGGTCTCGGGATTTATCAACCTTTGTTCACTTGGGGCTTATCGTGACGACATTGTTCCCGCGGAGAACAACTGTCCCGAGCCTTCGGACCTGCTCCTCCTTCGTCTCCTCGGTATCCTCCAGCACGAGGTTCATGTACTCGTCGAAACCCACCAGCTTCCCTTCGAGCACTCTGCTGTCTTTCAAAACCAGAAGTATCTCCCTATTGAGCGCATTCTCCAATACCTTCGTGGGCAAAACCATGATAGTCCCCTTCCCAGGCATGTAATGAGCGCGCCGATTTAAAGATTTGCCCCGCCAACGCCTTGCATACCGAGGCTCTCATGTGCATACGATAGTGATCTTCGTCTGGACCATTCACAAGATCCCTCGGAGGGGACGTAATCTCCTCACGGTGCGGGCGACTCCTCCTTTTCGGTTACAGGTGTAGCCGAGGCATTTGGATGAAAGCGACACAAGCCGAGAGTAGTATTAAGAAGCCCGAAGCAATCCGTCTCTTGAATGCCCATTCGAAGGCGTCTCAGCCTGGTCCAGAGGATCTTGCTGGTGGGCGCTGTTCTCTGCGTCATACTGGGAGTCCTCATGTTGTGGCTGCGCGACATGTGCATGGACACCTACCTGGCGGAGACAATCGGGTGCAGGAACACGCTCTACGACGTCGGCATCTATGCGATGAACCTCGTGGGCGCCCTCATCATGACATCCCTCGTCTTTCTCGACAGGCACCCGCGCGTCGTGGGCATCTCCGCCATCGTGTTGGGGATCGTGCTCATCTGGGTCGGCGACACGGGAAGCTTCTTCGGCGGACTCTTCTCGCTCTCCGCGGGCCTCCTATCCCTCATGTCCCTCCCCTCGGAACGATGACTTTTTATCGTTCAAACCGATGTTGTTCTCGGTTGGTTACATGGAGAAGATGAAAGTCGGGAGGGTGTTCAAGTACTTCGCGAAGCCCATGGTCGCCGCCATCCAGATCGAGGAGGGCACCCTGAAGGTAGGGGACGAGATAGCCATACAGGGTGCGACGACCGACCTCACTCTGACCGTGGAGTCCATGGAGATCGACAGGAACCCGATCCAGGAGGCAACTCCGGGTCAGTCGGTAGGCATCAAGGTCGCCGAGAGGGTCCGTCCCAACGACTTCGTGTACAAGGTCATCGAGGACTGATCCGCTGGCGCTGTGCGGTTCGCGAGAGGACGAATCTAGTCAGTTGCGAGAGCGCGGGCACTGTCTTTTCTCAGAATAGGTGTCGGGGGCGGGCTTTGAACCCGCGACCTCCAGATTTCCAAGGAGCGCTCTTCGAACGAACCCTATGAGTCTGGCGCTCCACCAGGCTGAGCCACCCCGACACTAGGACTCGGCGGGTTCCTCTTCCTCGACCTCTTCTGCGGGCTCGACCGTTTCCTCGGAGGCTTCCGCCGGCTCTTCCGGAGCCTCGGGCTCCTCGGGAGCTTCTTCTGGGGCTTCTTCGGACGTCTCTCCAGGCGTCTCTTCCGCTGCCTCAGATTCCTCTGGGGCGGTCTCCGGCGTCTCTTCCGCGGCCTCAGGCTCCTCGGGAGTCTCTTCTGCGGGCTCCTCGCCCTCCTCCGGCTCTTCGGTGGCCGGTGGCTCCTCAGGCTCCTCCTCCGGCGCTTTCTCCGGGATGTCGGGAAGCTTGGATATCCTCAACAGTTCAGACTTGCGAATCTCGACCCTCTGCAACGGCTGGATGCTCCTGCACGCCACGGCGATCTTCTTGGACATCTCTCCCATGATCATCACCCGGACCAGCTCGCTGAGGATCTTCCCGGAGGCTTCGGACTTCACTATGTCCTCCATCTTCTTCCTGATGGCGGACTGCTTCGAGGACTGTATCCTCCTCTCCGCGATCGCCATGGGCTTGATCCTGACGAGGTTGTCATCCTTGGTCATCACGTCGAACGTCCCGTCCGTTCTCGACTTCTTCCTGCGAGTGAGCCTTCGGATGTAGTCGCTCGTCATGTCGTGCCCGATGAAGTACGTGTAGGCGTCGCCTCCCCTCACGTCGTGGACCTTGAACCTGAGCTTGATATGCATCTTGCTGAAGTCGCCTGTGATATCCTGGACGGTCACCTCCGTCACGCGATTGATCAGCTTCTCGGGCGAGTCCGCTGGCGTCTCGCCGAGGATGCGGCTGTCGAACATCTCGGGCGCGATGATGTTGTACCACGTCTTGGACTTCCATTTGTCCTTGACCTTCCGTGCAGCTGTTCGGGACTTCTTTGCCATTCAGATTCTCCGGGACGCACTCATATTTGGGACGATATAAATAACTTTGCGGACTGGCTTCAGACCCCTGACGGGCCTATCCGTACATCGATGACGGCATCTCGGGGCTCACCGGGGATGATGGCTTGGCGTTCTCTATCGACTCGAGTATCTGCTGCTCGATGAGCTCCGCTTCCTTCAGCAGGGGCTCCGGATCGATCTCCAGGTTGGGCACCATCCTCCCGAGTACTTCGAGCATCCGCGCGGCCGCCCTCGCATCCGGGAAATCGGGTCTCGTCTCCGACAGGAGCGCCAGAACACTCTGGTCCTTCATCGCCGCCAGGTAGAGCAGCACGCCCGGGAACCCGCTGACCATGCCATCCTTGAGCGGTTCCAGACCGTACTCCTTGATCAGCTTCTGCGTCCGGGCCGTGCTTCCGACGCCGAAGACCTTCGGGTCGCCGACGAGAGGGACGGGCGAGTTCACGCCCTCGAGCGAAACGAAGAAGCCCACGTCCTCCTCCACCGCCCAGTTCAGGACCTTGACCGCGAGAGGCTCGATGGCATCGGCCCTGGGCATGAACTCCGAGAGCAGCACCGTCAGCTGGTCGCACTCGTTGTCCGGCCCGCACTTCTGCGAGGTGGAGTAGATCCTGAAGGCTGGGGACACCTTCCCCTCGTGTATGAGCGCAACGGGCGGCAGCTTGCTGGAGACAATCGCGCCCACGAGCTCCATCTTGAGCGTCTTCACGAGAAAGCTCCCGGCTATCGTGCTGACGAGCCCGATCGTGGGGAAACTCGTCAGGACCAAGGAATTGGAGAAGTCCCACTTCTTGTACTCATGGAATCTTATGTCGTCCTCCATCGTATCTCACCCTTTGCTGGAAAACCTCCGCGAGACTTAACGTTTTCGAGAGGCCCGCGCAATCAAGCTTAAAATACTGTCCCTGCTTTTGAGTGGTCGATGCGAGAGGTCATCAAAACCGTCGGCTTGACGAAGATGTACAACGGGTTCCCCGCCTTGGACGAGCTGACCCTGACCATAGGGCCAGACGTATGCGTGGGCTTCATAGGTCCCAACGGCGCGGGGAAGACGACCACGATAAAGATACTCACGAGCCTGATTAGATCAACCGCCGGGAAGGCCTACGTGGAGGGGTTTGACATCCGAGAGAGCCCGAAAGCGGCACTCATGAACGTCGGTTCCGTTGTCGAGACACCGGAGTTCTATCCCTATCTCACACCGATCGAGACGCTGGACTACCTCGGAAGACTGCGTGGCATGGGTGAGGAGTACGTCAGAGATCGTTCGAAACGCGTCCTGGAACAGGTCCATATGGAAGAGTGGGCGACGACGAGGATAGGGAAGTTCTCCAAGGGCATGAAGCAGAGGCTCGGAATCGCCCAGGCTTTGCTTCACGAGCCCACGGTCCTGATACTAGACGAGCCCACGAGCGGGCTCGACCCGCGTGGAATGATCGAGGTCCGAGAAATAATCAAGGATCTCAAGAAGGAGAAGCGAACGATCTTCATGAGTTCTCATCTGTTATACGAGGCCCAGGAGGTCTGCGACTGGGTCGCCATGGTGGACAAGGGGAGGCTCATCTTCTTCGACAAGGTCGAGAACATCAGCAAGCTGACGGGGGCAAAGAAGCTGGAAATCAGGCTAGTGGAGCCCATTACGGAGGAGCAACTCGATACCATCAAGAACTTCGAAGGGGTTGCTGAGGTCAGCCTGGTTCATCCGGAAATCGTCAACCTCAGGTTCGGGGGAAACGACCAAGACAGAGCGAAGATGCTGGCAGAAATGATTGCCAAAGGTGCGATGGTCGTCTCGTTCCAGTCCGTCGGAATGGAGCTCGAGGACCTGTACATGGATATGATAGGGAGTTCCTGACATGGTTGAGAAGACGACGATACCATCAGGCGCAGACCAGTACGTCACTATCACGAGGTATGAATTGCTGGGTCATCTGAGGAAGAAGAGGATCTGGGTGATCTTCATCGTCTTGTTTCTCATCTTCTTCTTTGTGCTTCTGTTATTTCCAGCAGCGGGTGTGGACTATCCCTCGACGTTCGAGGGCTATTCGCAGATCTATCTTGGTTTTATGAGCGTACTCATCCTGCTCTGTGCCACCCTCTTTGGCAGTGATGCTCTCGTGGGGGAGTTCCAGCAGAGGACAGGATTCGTGCTGTTTCCTAATCCCGTGAAAAGACTGACGATCTTCCTGGGGAAATTCAGTGCAAGCATGATTGCCTCTGTTATTGTCATATCAGTATACTATGGACTCATTGTCTTGTTCATTGGGGGAATGTACAAGACAGTGACTATCGAATTGGCGTATTCTCTTCTCCTGGCAGTCCTGTATCTCTCAGCTGCGCTGGGTGTGGCGTATGCAATAAGCGCTATAATGAAGGGCATAATCGGATCGACTGTCCTAACCTTCATTCTCTTCCTCTTCGTGCTTCCAATGGTCGGAATGGCACTAGGTATGGCGGAGGTTGACCCCTGGTTCCTCGTCACACAGAGCGGAGACACCGTGACCTATGTCATGGAACCAGAATACCAAGCGGGGAAGTTCTGCATTCAGCAAGCCAGGCAGACCATCTGCTTCTATGTACCGGAGTTGGCTACAAGTGCGGCTACCATGGCAGGCTACTTCATAGCCTCTTCGATTCTAGCATTCCTGTTCTTCAGGAGAAGGGAAATGGTCGGATGAGCGACATCACGCTCCGCCCAGTGGGCTTCGTGAGGAACGAGATGACGGAGAAGGTCTCCGGGGAGGCGTACAGGGACATCGTCTCCGAGATCGTTGTCGAAGAGGACCTCCGGGACTGTCTTGACGGGATCGAGCACCACTCCCACGCCATCATCGTCTACTGGCTCAACAGGATACCGGAGGAGGAGAGGAAGGTCCTCAAGGTCCGCCCGATGGGAGACCCCTCGCTTCCCATAGTCGGCGTGTTCGCCACCCGCTCCCCCAGGAGACCGAACCCGATAGGTCTCGAGACCGTGGAGGTCCTCGGCAGAGACGGCAACGTCCTCAGGGTGAAAGGCCTGGACGCCCTTGACGGCTCTCCAGTGCTGGACATAAAGCCATACACCAAACATCACGACAGCGCGATGGGCGTTACTGAACCGGAATGGATGGAGAGGGTGCACCGCGGGCAGTGAGGAATCCTTTAATACGAGGAAAAAGCCGTTCAAATCTTAACTTATATCCTCCTCACCTCTGAAATCCTGGTGAGTTAGAATGGACTCAAGTGGGTTTGGACGTAATGGGCATAGCATCAAGATCGTTTTGACACTGTTTCTGGCACTTGTCGTGGGGATGGGTGCACTCACCATCGCGTTGGCCAACGAGCCACCGGTGGTCGTGATAACCTACCCTGACCCTGGGCAGACGGTCAGCGGGGTTGTCACCTTCCAGGGTTTGTCGGAGGACGATGTCGAGGTCGTGACCGTGGAGGTCTCCATCGACAGCCCCGACGACTGGGTGCTCGCGAACGACCTGTCAGGGAACTGGTTCCACTGGGACTACGATTGGGACAGCACTCTCGTTGCTGATGGGGAGCACTACATAGTCGCGAGGGCGTATGACGGAGAGTTCTACGGCTACGCTGATCTCGGCTTCATCGTGCAGAACGAGAACTCCCCGCCGCACGTTTGGGTGGAGCACCCGCCGGACTACAGCGAGGTCGGGGGGACCGTCGAGATATGGGGTCACGCATCCGACCCGGACGAGGGCGATGTGGTCGAGCTTGTGCAGATCTCCTTCGACAACACGGAAGACTGGCTCAACTGCACGGACACATCCAACGAGGGCGACTGGTGGACCTGGGAGTACATCTGGGACACGACGACCTTCGAGGACGGGTGGCACTATTTCGTGGTCAGGGCCTTTGATGGTGAAGACTACTCCGAGCTGACGGACATACATGTCTACATAATGAACGAGGAGCCGAACACTCCGCCCTGGGTGAACATCGAGCACCCGCCAGACTGGTCCGAGGTCGGCGGGACAGTGACCGTGTGGGGCCACTCTGGGGACCCTGATGAGGGCGACCAGGTCGAGCTCGTGCAGGTCGCTTTCGACGGGACAGAGGAGTGGTTCAACGCCACGGACGTCTCGCCCGACGGTGATTGGCACACCTGGGAGTACGAGTGGGACACGACGGAGTTCGAGGACGGATGGCACGCGGTCGTCGCCAGAGCGTTCGACGGTGAGGATTACTCCGAGTACGTGGACATACACGTCTACGTGGACAACGTCAACGACCCGCCGACGTGCGAGATAGTCGAGCCCGATTGGGAGGAGGTCGTCAGCGGCTGGGTGGACGTCTGGATCAAGTGCTTCGATGACAACGAGCTGCTCGAGGTCCTCGTGATGATAGACGAGACCGGCGACTGGCACGAGGCCACCTGGATGGGAATGGAGGAAGGCTTCGAGTACTGGAAGTGGGAGTGGGATACCACACAGTGGGAGGACGGAATACACTGGATCCATGCCAAGGGCTCTGACGGCGTTCACTGGTCCGAGCTAGACTGGATCAAGGTCATCGTTGAGAACGGTGGCTGCGAGGCACCGACCGTCCAGATAGTGCATCCCGAGAACGGGGACGTTCTCAGCGGGATTGTGCTCATCCACGGAAGGGCCGATGACCCGAACCCCGGGTACGGCGTCTCTCACGTCCTGGTGAGGATCGATGAGGGCGATTGGCACGAGGCGACCGATACATCTTGGGGCCCCGACTACCGGACATGGGCTTTCCACTGGAACACCCGTGACTACGAGAACGGGGAGCACTGGGTCAGGGCAAAGGCCGGTTCCGAGTGCGGCTGGTCCGACGTGGACGTCCGAGAGGTCATCGTGGAGAACGATAACGGCAAGCCCGAGGTATCGATCATCCATCCCGAGCACAACGAGGAAGTGAGCGGGTTCTATCTCATCCACGGGAAGGCGTGGGACAACGATGAAGGCGACCGCATAACCAAGGTTCAGGTGAAGATAGGCGACGGCGAGTGGCACTTGGCAAAGGACGTCTCCCCGGACGACAGCTGGTACCAGTGGGCGTACGAGTGGATCACCCCCGAGTGGGATGACGACTGCTACAGGATCCTCGCAAGGTCCTACGACGGCGAGCTCTGGTCCGACAATGCCACCGTGATCGCGTGCACGGACAATGTGAACGATCCGCCAGAGGTCGAGATACTCTATCCAGATGACGGTGCGCTGCTCAGCGGCATCGTTCTCGTCAACGGGATCGCTGAGGACGACGGGGGCGTGGAGCTCGTCCAGGTCAAGATAGACGAGGACGAGTGGGAGGACGCCACAGACGTCTCCGGAGACGGCAGCTGGTCGCACTGGGCCTACGAGTGGAACACTGGCGAGTACGAGAACGGGAACCATACTGTTTGTGCTCGTGCATATGACGGAGAGCACCACTCCGAGCTTGACTGCGTGGAGGTGGGCGTTGACAACCTCAACAACGCACCCGAGTTGGAAATCGTCCATCCGGTCGAGAACGAGACCGTGGACGGGGAGTACCTCGTGTACGGATACGCCAGCGATCCCGACCCGGGGGACGAGGTCGATCTCGTCCAGGTGAAGATAGACGACGGTGAGTGGCAGAACGCCACGGACACATCCGGCGACGGAAGCTGGTCCACATGGGCGTATCTCTGGGACACGACCGAGTACGACAATGGAAACCATACGGTGCACGCGCGCGCCTATGATGGTGAGTTGTACTCCGACGTGGTCAGCGTCGACGTGGTCGTCGACAACCATGGAGGCATGATCGCGCCGCCCTGGCCGCCTATCAGGGACGTGATACTGCCCATAGCGCTCGGGATACCGCTCATAATAGCGGCCATCATGCTTATTAGACGATACGTGCTATAATTACACGGGACTGAGGCGATTGAAAACACAAGGCAGGGAAGAGGCGAAAAGCACTGCTCGACTGGGCTCCGCAATTGCTCTATTGTCAGCGCTACTTCTTTCCTGCCTCTATAGTATTCCTCCTCAGGCTTCCGCCGGACCTACGTACGTTCACGGGGAGATAACGGACACGCACTGGACCTTTGATGAAAGCCCGATTGTGATCATCGAGAACGCGTCCCTAGACTTTGGCAAGACGCTGGTCATAGACCCCGGCGTTGAGGTGCGGATCGAATCTAACGTGAGCCTGGTAATCGAGGGTCACCTTCAAGCTGACGGTTCGGAGGGAGAGGCCATAGTCTTCACATCGAACGAAACAGTCAAGCATCCCGGTGACTGGACCAGCATACTCCTCACGCAGCCAGAGAACATCATCAGGAATGCGAGGATCGGGTATGGGCATCGCGCTTTGCGCCTGGCGAACCATGCATCTGTCGTCCTCGAGGATGTGCACTTCCATGACAACCACTATGCGGGGATATACTCGGCAAACTCCTCGCTGAAGATGACCGATTCTTCCGTGATGGAGTCGGGTGAATGGGGCATATATCTGCGGAACTCAGAGGCAATCATCGACTCATCCACTGTTGCCTTGAACGGCATCTCTATCCACACCCTCGGTTCGCAGATAACGGTGACAAATTCAACGGTCCAGAGCGCCTTTCTTGACGTGGTTCTCGAGGAGGATTCGCACGCGAGTTTCATCAATTCACCAGTCGAGTGGACCAAGGTCGCCATCGAGGACGACCTCTCCACCCTGACGGTGCAATGGTTCGTCACCGCTGAGGTCTTCGATGAGTTCGGCAGTCCCGTTCACGGCGCCGAGGTGACCTTCTCAAGCGAGCTCGGAGAGAACACGACCTTCGTGACGGACGAGTTCGGGCTCGTGGAAAGGGCGATCATCACGGAAGCTGTGCTGACTCGGCTCGAGACCATGACCCACAACCCGTACGTGGTACTCGCCAGCAAGGAGGGTCATGAGGCCGAGGCGCTCAGGTGGATAGAGGGCAACACGTGGGTGGAGCTGGGCTTTGCTGTTGACCTCACACCGCCCAGGGCAGATGCAGGCGGGAACAGGGATGTCGACGAGGACGTGGTCCTGCTCCTTGACGCGAGCGGCTCGACGGATAACGATCCCAATCTCCACGAGCAAGGAGGCTTCGTATGGGAGTTCGACAACCAGGGCACTTCGGTGAGGTTGGAGGGGATCACGGTCGACTACGTCTTCTGGACGCCCGGTAGATACACAATCACGCTCACGGTGACAGACCCAGAGGGCAACGAGGACGTTGACCACATCAACATATTCGTGCAGGACACGACTCCGCCCGTCGCGGATGCGGGAGGCTTCAGAGAGGCTAATGTGGGCGATTCTGTTCTCTTCGACGCTGGCAACTGCTCGGACAACGACCCGAGGTTCTGGGACACCGCCAGTTTCCTGTGGGTCATCGAGCTGGGCGATGCAAGCGTTGAGCTTCCCGGTCAGATGGTGACCTACGCATTCGAGGCGGCGGGCAACTACACTGTCACCCTGCACGTGGAGGACGACGACGGGAACGTGGACAGCGATGAGATCCACGTGGCCGTCAAGGCTCCCGCTCAGGAGTTCCCGATCATTATCCCGCTGGGGCTCGGACTCCTCGCGGCCGCCTTCGTTGGCGGGTTCCTCAACACCGAGGTGGGCAAGTTCGGCCTCTTCAAGTTCCTTCTCATACCGCTGTACGTCAAGCTCAAGCGCAAGGACATCCTGGACCACTTCCTGCGCGGTCAGATCTACGGTTACATCAAGGTGCATCCTGGAGAGCACTACACCGCGATAAAGCGGAACCTGCAGCTGAACAACGGGACGCTGACCTATCATCTGGACGTCCTCGAGCGGGAGGGGCTGATAGTGTCCAAGCCGAAGGGGAGCAGGAAGATCTTCTATCCCGTCGGGATGAAGATACCGGACAACGGCCTCCACGCGATCCAGGAGGACATACTCGAGCGGGTGAACGAGTCCCCGGGCATGTCGATAAGCGACCTCGCGAGGCTGATGGGGACAAGCAGGCAACTGGCTAACTATCACGTCAAGAAGTTGGTCGAGGACGGCAAGATCGACATAGAGAGGAAGGGCGTCAAGGCGAGGTGTTATCCGTCGGAAGGGCACCCGCCTAGATCTGCGTTCTGAGCCCTTTCGTGTACTTCAGCCACCTCTTCTCGTCCTCGATCTTCTTCATCAATGATCTCTTCTCGATGTCCCGCTCAGGACCTTCCTCCAGGGAGCGGAGCTCGTCTATCGCCCTGAGAATCCCCAATAGTCGGTGAGAGATCTCCTCGGCCTCCTCCTTCGTTATGTCGGGCAGGTCGAGCAGGTGCGCGAAGAACTTCTCCCGCTTCTGGAGGTCCCTTGTCAGAGCCCTGACGTCCTCCCGCTCTTCATCGCTCAGTTCCCGCTTGTGAACGAAATCGTGGACCAGGTCCCGCAGGGGAACCCCTCTCCCGGAGATCTCGACCTCATCGGGGATCGTCTCCCCCACCCAGAAGAACAGCGAGCGGATCCTGGCCATGACCTTCTCCCGCTCCTCTCGAGTGAGGAGCTCCTCGGGCCTGTGCTTGTGCTTCTCGTGGCCGATGTAGGACATCGCTCTCTAATTGTCAGGAGAATATAAGTCATCGTCGAGGAGATGCAGACGCTCTTGTCTGGAATCACTCACAGAAGGATTGCTTCGCTGACACATCCGCTGAAGTCTCTCACAAAGCCCCGCACCAATAACCTTATTTCGGACCACGTCCCATGAGGTATTGAGGGCTGTGTGAGGGGAACCTGTGAGAGTGGCGAGAAGGCTGTCAGCATTTCTGATTACGGCGATCATGCTCCTCTTGAGCCTGAACATTGGAGTTTCGGACGGGCACTCCGAGACCAGACAGGACATCACGCTCAAGGTGGCGGTCAAGGCCGACATGGCCACGAGCAACATCCTGGCTGCAGATGACGTCTGGACACGAGGGGCGCTCTTCCCTGTCTACATGACCGTAGGGGTGCTCTCCCCTGACTTCAGTGAGATATGTCCATACGTTCTGAAGGGGGTCGATGCGGACGATAGCGGAGTGCTTGACCCCGATGAGTACGGCGTATTCACGAAGGAAGACGGTCTCGACCCTCGCGCGGTGACCGCATACTACGATCTGAATGGTATGCACTTCCACGACGGCGTGCAGGCCACGAAGGAGGACCTGCTCTTCAGCTACCATGTCGAAGCCCTTCTTCGGGCGGGGGACGTGTTCGGGAACTCGCTGGACGTATTGAAGGACGAGAGCAACCAAGATGCAACGAACTACTCCTCCGATAGATGGCTTTGGGTGTATCCCGTCAGCGACGTCTGGAACGAGAGCGTGCCCGTCGGGCAGAACGATGACCTGACCTTCGCACTCCATTTCGAACTCCAGTCAGACTACTTCGGCTTTGTGGACTACACGCTGAGCCATCTCAGACTGTATCCGCGATACCTCTGGGAGGGCACGGGGAAACACTGCCTGGTGGCCCAGAGCGGCGTCTGTTCCGAGTGGGAGGTCGACATCCATGAGGATTTCGGGCGGGCCTACGACCCAGTGACGGAGAACGGCGTGCCCGCCAGCAGCATCGATGCCTTCAACATGACCGGGGCGCGGTCGTGGGTTCCTGAGGACAGACACATCGTCGGGACCGGCCCTTTTGAGTTCGTCGAATGGGTTGAGGGCTCCACCGTGAGGCTGGACAGGTATGAGGACTTCCACACCAACGTAGCGGACAGGGACGGCGACACCTACCTGCGCAAGCCGCACATAGAGAGCATCCTCTTCAAGATCTACAAAACGGTTCAATCCATAGTGTGGGCGCTCCAGGCGGGGGAGGTTGACGTAACCTCCATGGTCTCGATACCTCCCGAGTTCTTCATGAGTCTCTGGCCCGACCCCAACATCGATCTGACTGCAACGCCCAGCAAGGGCCCCTTCTATCTCGGGTACAACATGCGGGAGTCGCCGTTCGGCTATCCTGACAATGACCCGTCGCAAGGGGATGATGGATACCATCTCAGGAAGGCGATCGCTCATGCCATCGACAAGAGGAGACTCGTGACGACCCACCTCCTGAACTTCGCAGTCGCGGGAGACCAGCCCGTGAGCCCTGCCTTCACGAATTGGTACAACGCATCCGTCACGAAATACGACTATGATCTCGACCTGGCGGGGCAGATCCTGGACGACCACTACACGATTGGCGGATTCGGCCTGGGCTGGTCGGATGGCTGGAGGAATCTGCCGGGAATTGGGAATGACGAGATCGAAATCATTACATATCTGGCGGACTTCGAAGTACGATGCCACTCCTCGACCAAGATGATTGCGTCGGACATGAGGACGATTGGCCTCAACGTGAGCGTGAAACTGCTTCCGCATGGAGAGGTAGCTCAGAGAGTTGCGAACAGAGAGGCGCAGATGTGGCTGCTCCCTGAGGAGATAAACTCTGACCCCCCGGATTACTTCTACGAGCTATTCTATTCCGGGAAGGCGCGCGACGGCAGGAACGACGCGGGCTTTCAGAATGAGGCCCTCGACCAGCTGGTCCTTCAGGCGAGGAGCGAATACAATGTATCCGAGCAGATGAGACTTATCAAAGAGGCCTCTGGCCTGCTCGCGGACGCGCTCCCGATCGATGTGCTCTTCTACAGGACGAACATCGAGGCGTACAGGATCGACAGGTTCATCAACTGGACGGCAGGCTTGACGGGTTCCCACATACGAGAGTCGTTCTGGACGCTGCTTGGGATCCATCCTCCGTTCGTGGAGGACATGAGCGTCACCATCACCGCTCCGTCTGCAATGGAGGCCATGTCCGCGAAGATGTTCCGGGTCCGCGTGCAGGACTTCTACGGCGTTCTCTCGGATGTCAGGGTGGACATTTGCATTAGCGCGTTTATCCCATGGCGGTCTGGCAACATCACGCTGGGCGAAAAGAGAGGTCTGTGCGTATCAGGCATGACGGATATCAGCGGAGCCATCGCTGCTGTATATGAAGCACCTGACGTGGGCGACCTGGAGAAGCTGACGGTGGCGATCACCGCGGACGCCAAGTCCGGATACAGGACCTCCAAGACAGCAATGGCGTACATCACGGTCTTCCCGAGGGAGAAGCAGTTCCTCTCAGTCGAGATACAGATGGAAGCGGGGGACGTGGTCCCGATTGGCTATTCACTGCCATTGAGAGTGGAGGTTACCGACCAGAAGGGGGTGCATCTAGATGGTGTGACGGTCAACCTCACCTGCTTTCCAGAGGGACTGGTACTTGAGCCGAGCACGGGAACGACGGTGGGCGGCTTCATCAAGGGAGTGATTGTCGAATCGCCTTCAGTGATCGGAGAAGGAATCGACTATCTCAGGTTCAACATCATTGCGAACGTCGAGCTGGAGGAATATGAGTCGGGCATGGGAATGGCTGAGATCGTCGTCGTCGAACTCTCTCCTGCTCAAGACCCTCCCGTGTCGGGAGCGGTCTCTTCGGATATATCGTTGCTACTCATCGTGCTCCTCTTGTCGACCATAGTCATTCTCGGACTGATCCGGGTGGTAAGAGGCTTACCGCCAGAATATCGAAGGGGACGGAAGAAGTAGGCGGTGCCAAAGCTCGACTTCGCCCTTAGTCACGTTCCCGGGCAAGTCCTCGACACAAAGCGTTCTCGCTCTCACCCTCCGTGGAAGGAGGGTGACGGTAAGCATGACCTGGAGCAGGAATAGCGGGACCAGATCAGATGACCGACTCTTTCGGCAATCGTCCGGAAGGTCATACATCTACCATCCAGAGCGTATCCCCCGTCACCTTGACCCAATAGCCGTCGCCCGCAGAGAACTCGTCGGAGTCCTGCATGATTCTCAAGAAGTGTGGAGGTGCCGAGGGGTCAAACGCCTCAGCTCGATCAACTGCGACGCTTGCCCGGAGGTCTGACAGCATGAAAGAGGCATCGAATGAGGGGAATCCGACAAGATTCCACCCGCTGTAGAGCTGGATGCTTGTCCTGAGCGGAACCAGTCCAGCCACCGTGAGATTGCATTCCTCGGTCGCGTTGATCCAGAACCCCTGGGTATGGTTCAACCAGCTCAGGTCCCCCTTGTACGGCTTGAAGGGCATATAGTACTTCCACTTGTCATTCGGATCGTAGGGCCGGTATGTCCAGGTCATGTCGAACGTTGCGGTCTGGAGGACATTCTCCACGCGCGTGTCCGACTGGACGAGAGGTATGGACACTAGATTGGGACCAGTGAGCAACGGGCGGGTGAACTTCCCCGCCTGATCCTCGGAGCATGAGGTCGTGTTGTTCGAGTCCAGCGCGCATATGATGTAGAAGTAATCATTGGGGTCGCCCTCTCCGGCATAGGTGTCAACGAAGGAATTGGTTCCATTGGGTAGGGTGGAAATCAACTGATAGTCGAAACCACTACGGTCGTAGGTCGTGTTTCTGAGTATATGGTATCCGACAACAGAGTTCAGACCTAGACCATCGTCGGGAGATAGCGCCCATGAGATCGTGACATTCTCAAAGTCCGCTCCACTCAGAACCGCGTCTAGGACCTTCGGCGGTCTCGTCCTTGGTACTCCGAAGGGGTCCATCAGGGGGTACCGATCTTGGGTGTCAGCATCCACGTTGTACGGTGTGTCCCCGATTCCGTCGCTACCAGGCTGGTCCTGATCGGGACCGCTCATCACATCCACTCCAGCGTAATCACTCCAGTAATTTCCGCCAGACGGATAGCCATCATCCCATTGATTTGAGTCAGTGTTGTCGCCCGCCTGGAAAGTGTTGTCGATGATGTTGTTGTGGTAGACCCTTGTGCCGCTCGACATGGAAATCGATATGCCTTGGCGGTTGCGCAACACGTCATTGCCAACAATGATGTTGTCCCGAGAATAGCTCGTTCCGATACCGTATTGCTGACTCTCCGAGACTATGTTGAGGTCGACTGTGTTGTTGTTGGAGTCCGCTCGGATTCCCATTCCCATTTTATTCCGGTATACCTCGTTTCTGGCGATGGTATTCTGAACTGATGAATAGAGATGAATCCCCCATTGGTTGTAGGAGATGTTGTTGTCGCTGAGCGTGTTAAGGTCCGAGCGGTACATATGGACGCCGTACAGTTTGTTGGATGATGCGGTGTTTCCTGCAATGTCGTTATTCGCCGAGAAGCCGAGCAGAATACCCACCGACCCGTTGTTCACGTTCTGCCCACCAACGCTGACATTGGAGCAGTTGGCAAGTATGACCTCGCCAGCATCAGACGGAACTGACCCTCCTGTGGCGTTCTTCCAGTAATGGACAGGGTTCCCATTGACAGTGTTGGTGGTGTCAATGTCATGCGTGTTCCAGTGCTCTATCGAGCTTCCCCAGATGAGGATCCCGTCCTCGAACATCACGTTATCCGAAAGGATGTCCGCGCTGGACCAGTAGAGATCTATCCCGACATCATTGAACGAGAAGTTGTTCGATGAGAGGGCATTGCCATCGGATTCGTACAAATGAATCCCGTCCCAGCTATTCCAAGAGGCGTTGCTGCCGGTGACTGCATTCCCATTGGAATGGTGCAAGCGCAGGCCTTGCCTATTGCCGTTTGCGGTGTTGTTCTCGACGGAATTCGCGTAGGAGTAAGTGAGACTTATGCCGTACCAGTCGTTGGAAGAGACATTGTTGGCGCGGACAATGTTCCCGGAGGAAACACCCAGCTGAACACCATAATCGGCGTCACTGATATTCTGGTTTTCCACGCGGACACCTGTGCAGTTCGCAAGTATGACTTGACCTGCATCCGCTGGAACGATGCCTCCTGTGACGTTCTTCCAGTAGCGAATCGGCTTGCCATTGGCAGCGTTCGTGGTGCTGATGACATGGGAATTGAAATCTGAAAGTCTATTCCCGCCGATGCCTATGCCGTCATCAACTAGCACGTTGTCATGTATCGTCACGCGCTCTGAGTATGACAGCCCAATCCCGGACGCCCAGTTGGAGCTGAGTGTGTTGTTCGTAATCTCACCGTCCCCCGAGAAGTATATGCCAATGCCATCGTGTCCGTTCTGAAGAACAGTGTTGTTCGAGATGAGCGTGTTGTTGGAGGATGTCACGTACAATCCCATGCTATCACTGAGTGAGACATTGCTTTCCCTGATCGTTGTGTTGTAGGATTCGCGGACGCTGATGCCGCCACCGTTGCTCAGGACCGTGCAATTCAGTATCTGACTGAAATCCGAAGCATCGAGATAGATGCCAGCCTCATTGTTAGATGTCCTGGAGTCGCTGATGGTGTTGTTGTCGGCCCCACCAAAGTAAACCCCGAAGCTACTGCCGGAGATCTCACTGTCCGATATCATGTTATGGTTGGACAGCCGCCAAATGTAAACGCCAGCATAGGAGTTTGCCAGGGCCTTCGTGCGAACTACGTTGTTACTGTCCGAATTGTGGAGGTTCACACCATAGTGGCTGTCAGATACGTTGTTACCCTCCACTGTGTTGTTGTTGGAGTAGTTCAGGTAGATGTTGATGGACGCGCTCTCATGAACCTCATTGTGAGAGATGGTGTTGTTTTCCGCATCCCAGAGGTATATCCCATAACGGTAGGTGCCCCAACCATTTCGGAGCATGATGTTGTTGTGGACCGTACTGTAACTCGCGCCCCACAGCGCGAGACCGTACCTTCCGTTTGAGGAGATGTTGTTACCGGCAACGAGCGTGTGGTTGGCCCACCCACCAAGCATGATTCCATCGTCGTTGCCGACCACTGTGTTATTCGAAATCGTATTGCTGTCTCCCCACGGGACGTATATGCCTATGTTGCCGTTCGAGTAGACGGTGTTCCTCACGATCGTGTTGTCTGAGGACTGGGAGACTACGATCCCGTTGAAAGGGCCCAGGACCTCGTTGTACGTGATCGTGTTGTTGTCAGAAAGCAGGAGACCTATGTGCTCCATGGAGTCCTGGAAGATGTTGTGAGAAATATTGCAGTTATGCGCGGAATAGAGTTCCAGACCCGCGTCCTCCCAATCAGTTCCGCTGTTCGTGAAGTTGAATCCTGTCACATTCACCCAGTCAGCGGTTACGTTGAGGGGAACGCCGGTCCCGCTCCCGTCCAATACTGTCGCGTTCCTGTCCTCCCCGACCAGCGACAAGGTCTTGTTCAGGGCAACATGCTCATAGTACGTCTCATTGTAGACATACACCGTATCCCCAGGGACCGCGGCGTCTATCGCCGCTTGTATCGTCGTGTAGTTGCCCGGACCCGTCCCACCTACGAAGAGCGTGGTGGCCCTCGCTGTCTCTGGAAGAATCATCACCACTGTGAACATTGACATGAAAACCAGAAGTGCCATCAGGATGGACTTCCTCATCTTCCTCCACGACCTGTTTGATAAGCTGCGTTCGGGCTTATAATGGTTGCCGCGGGGGACAGAAACGATACGCATGAGCAGGCTGAATCCGTTCACCCGTGACAAATCATAGGCAAATCCTAAGGTCCCGCCTAGGTTTCCTGTGACATCCTAGGGACCTACCATATACATACCAGGGACATCCTTGCCGAATCCTTGCTAGATCCTTGCAGGTCGCTTGCTGGTTCCTTGCCGAAACCTTGCTCCTCCCTTGCTATTCCTTGCAGGATCCTTGCTATTCGCTGTGTCTCCGTGATAGAATGAGCTCCGAGCCCCCTTGCTACCCCTCTTAAGCCTTTGCCTCCAGTGCTTCTCCACTGTTTCTCCTATGTCTCACTAGTGATCCTCCGCTTCTCCTCCACTTCCCCTCCACACCCACTCCGCTTCGGCTCTGCTTAGGAGGCCTTGACAAGTGCTCTTAAGCGTTTCGGTCGTTTTTCTCCTATGTCTCTCCTAACTCTCTGTAATGTCGCTCCTATCTTCCTGTAAGTGTTCTCCTAGTGTTCTATAGACCCACTCCGTTTCCCCTCCGTACCCACTCCGTACCCACTCCGTTTCAACTCCGTTCCCGGGCGTCAGCAAGTCATTGATAAGCGTTTCGGTGCCCGCCTCTCCCCCCACTCGCCAAAAAGCATTAAACCAACCGCCCGCATGTGGTCAACCGAATGTTGGACATCAAGCAGATCCGAGAGAACCCTGGGGCAGTCAGAGACAACCTGGCCAAGAGGAGAGACGAGGAGAAGTTGGAGCTTCTCGAGAAGGTCATCTCCATGGACAAGGAGTGGAGGCAGGTCGTCGAAGAGGCGAACAAGCTCAAGCACGAAAGGAATGTCGTCTCGAAGAGGATCTCGGAGCTGAAGAGGGAGGGCAAGGACGCCTCCGCGGAGCTGCAGCGCGCCTCGGAGCTTCCGAAAGAGCTGGAGAAGCTGGAGGACAAGCGGAAGGAGCTGGAAGCCAGTGTCAGGCAGGGCCTCATGCGGCTGCCCAACATCCTTCACGAGTCCGTGCCCGTCGGCGCGGACGACAGCGACAACCTCGAGGTCAGCAATTGGGGCGATATCTCCGCGAAGGACTTCGAACCGAAGAGCCACGGCGAACTGCTGGAATCGCTGGGCATGGCGGACTTCGAGCGGGCCCGCAAGGTCGCCGGCGCGGGCTTCCTCTACATGATGGGGCCGCTAGTGCAGATGGACCAGGCGCTCATCAACTTCGCGCTCGACCTGCTCATCGAGCGGGGATACACACCGGTCGAGCCGCCGTTCATGATCAGGCGGGAGCCCTACGAAGGTGTAACCGACCTCGAGGACTTCGAGTCCGTCATGTACAAGATAGAGGGCGAGGACCTCTACCTCATCGCCACGTCGGAGCACCCGATAGCGGCGATGTACCAGGGCGAGATCCTTGACGAGGACAAGCTCCCGCTCAAGTACGCGGGGTTCAGCACCAACTTCAGGCGGGAGATCGGCTCCCGCGGCGTGGACACCCGCGGTCTCTTCCGCATGCACCAGTTCAACAAAGTCGAACAGTTCATCTTCTCCACCCCCAAGGACTCGTGGACGTACCACGAGGAGCTGCTGAAGAACGCCGAGGACCTGCACCAGATGCTTGAGATACCGTACCGCGTCGTGAACGACTGCACGGGCGACATCGGCACGGTCGCCGCCAAGAAGTACGACATCGAGGCCTGGTCGCCCCGCCAGAAGAAATACGTCGAGGTCGTCTCCTGCTCCAACTGCACGGACTATCAGGCCCGCCGGTTGCGCATCCGAGTCGGCAAGGTGGGCGGGGAGAAGCGGGTCCTGCACACGCTCAACAGCACCGCTCTCGCGACGTCCAGAACGCTCGTCGCCATACTCGAGAACAACCAGACCGCGGACGGGTCCGTCACTGTCCCGAAGGCCCTCAGGCCCTACATGAAGGGGATGGAGGTCATCACGGCGAAAACTCAATAAGCCGAGCGGGTATGACCACCTGGTGAGCTCCTTGGAGGT
>JAGMAI010000003.1 GCA_023130895.1 Thermoplasmata archaeon | reverse complement strand
GCACGTCCGGGTTCAGCGAGGGCTCACCCATTCGAGCGATCTGCACCTTGAACTTCGGGATCGGCACCCGCCCGTCCGGGAACCGCCTCCTCACCATGTGGTCTATCTGCTGCAGGATCTCGTCCTTCGTCAGTTTCCCGAGGTAGTGCCCGCCAGCGTCGCACATCTTGCAGTTCACCGGGCAGCCGAAGGATGATGAGACTATGAGCACCCACTTCTCCTCGCGCGGCACGGGCGGCTGCAGCGATTCGACGAACTCGACGAGGTAGCCGTTGCCCTCCCTCATGGACGCCACGTAGACCTTCGCCAGATCCTCCTTCCCGAACTCACCCAGAATCCTCATTTCTCATTCCCCATTGACTCGATGATCAACATGGCCGCGAGAATGCCGTCGCCCACGGCTATCCCCACCTGCCTGCGGTTCCCCCGTCTGACGTCACCGACGAGGTATAAACCTGACGCCTCCTTCCAGTCCTCCGCGAGCTCGGGCGGCAGGATGCTGACATCCGGCTCCCTCCCGCACGCGATAAGTCCGTAGTCGGCGACGATCTCCTTCTTCGTCCCCTCCTGCTCCACCATGAAGACCAGCTGATTCTCTTCCTCCTTCACTGACTTGAGCTCCGTTCCCGCGTGCGTCCTGATCTTCTCTGAACGGCTCGCCCTCTCGAGAAGCAGGGGAAGGCACCTGGGTTCTCCCCTGAATGCCACATCCACATGGATGTCCCTTGAAGCCAGGTTGAGAGCGTAGTCAAAAGCCGCGTCGCCACCGCCGATTACGAGGAAATCGCCTTTGACGGCCGGGGGCACGTCCCTGATCTCGTAGAAGACCTTGGACAGCTCCACGTCCTCGAGACCCTGGATGTCTACCCGCTTGGGTCTCGTACCCGTGGCCACGATGACGGACTTCGCGAATACCTCTCCTGACTCGGAGGACACGTTGAAGACGTCCCCCTCCTTCGAGACGCTGTGGACCTCCTCCATGCGAGTGTCGATCCTCCAGCGCACGAGTTGCCGCTTGAACAGCTCAACGAGCTCCGGCCCGCCGATGCCCTCGGGGAAGCCAGGGTAGTTCTCGACGACGTGTGCGTTCCTCAGAAGCCCGCCGATCTCGTCCCGTTCGAAAACCAGCGGGTCGGCTCCCGCCCGCTTGAGATAAACGGCAGCGGCTATGCCCGCCGGACCTGCCCCGATGATGACCGCAACGTATGTCTTCCCCTTCGCCTTCGATACGGTAAGAGCCGCCGACCGTGGAAGGAGCACAGACTCGCTTTCACCCATGTTCTCAACCTTCACGCCCTTTCCTGGATTGAGTGGCTGGAAAAGGCAAAACAATGCCACCTCCCCGCGGATGGTAGGGAGATATTGAAGGGTTTCTTAAGGATTTCGCCGTTGGGAGCCCGACATCACGAGCGCCCTCATTCATCTGGCTCTTCGTCGACTGTGTCTTCTGTTTCTGCTTCCGGGGTCTTCTTCCTCCAAAACAGAATCAAGAGGAGCAAGAAGATCACTATCAGAAGCGCGATGGCCGTTGCCCAGAGCCAGGCGTCCCCGAGACCAGCACCCTCGTCCTCTGCAACAAGGGGGTTCGGGTCGTCGCCGTCCCGGAGTCCATCACCGTCCGTGTCCCTGTCGATCGGGTCCGTTCCAAGCGAGTGCTCATCTGAATTCACCAGTCCGTCGCCATCTGGGTCATCGTCGGGACCGTTGCCAAGGTCGCCGAAGTTCTCCCGTTCCCAACTGTCTGGCAGTCCGTCCTGGTCGGTGTCGTCCTGCTCCGTAGCGATGGTGAAGATCCAAGCAGCGGTCGCTGTGTTCGGCGGGCCTGTCTGGTCAGCTACTTCGAGGAAGACGGTGTAGGTCCCGTCCGACAGTGGAGTGAGGAACGTCAGCGTTATCGCGTTCTCAGATACGATTGCGGAGCCGGTAACGTCCATCGAACCGAGCTTCAGCACCACACGAGTCACGTCTATTCCAGAGGCGTCGTTGTATGTCGCGCTAATCGCCGGGGTGGCATCGCTGATCGTGGACCCGTTGACCGGCGCCACATTCGATATCGTGGGCGGGGTCGTGTCCACAGTGAACTGCCACGATACCGTTGCCAAGTTCTGTGGCGTTGACATGTCTCTGACTTCCACGTACACACTATGCGAGCCTTCGGACAGGTCACCGGCGGGAACGTAGCTCAAGGAGTCTGCTGACACGGTCGCCTGTGCGGTGACATCGACGGAATCGACCCTGAGCAGGACACCGGCCACATCAATCCCGGAATCGTCGGCATAGGCCGCGGTTATCGTTGGACTCGGGTCGCCTATAGTGGATTGGTCAGCGGGCGACGTGTCCGTTGTCACTGGTGCCTTCGTATCCACTATGAACTGCCAGGCCTCTGTCGCCTTGTTGTGGTTGGTCGACCCATCCTCGACCTCCAGAGACACTGTGTGGGGTCCTTCGGACAAAGGCGCGATGGGCACGTACGTAACCCCTGAAGGTGTTATCGTCGCCAGCGAGGAGATGTCCAAGGCATCCACTTCGAGTATCACGCTGCTCTCGTCGACGCTGGAATCGTCGCTGTAGCTGGCACTGATAAGTGGCGTGTCGTCACTCAGGACGGAAAGGTCTGTTGGCTGCATGCCGGTAATCTCTGGGGGTGTGACGTCGAGCATTGTCGCGTCCACCGTGAAGGTCCACTCCTCCTCCGTCGGATTCTGTGGCATGGAGTTGTCACTCAGCTCGACGTACACAGTATGCGCTCCATCCGAGAGAGGTGATGTCGATCGGTATGCGAATCCAGTCGAGGTCACGGTTGCCGAGGCTGTGATGTCCATCACGTCGACATATATCACAACGCTCGAGATATCGACTCCTGAGGGGTCCTCGAAGTCCGCGCTGATCACAGGTTCCGCATCGGTGATCGTCGAGAGAGGTATGGGCTGAGGGTTGGAGACCACAGGGGGCAACGAGTCCACGGTGAACCACCATGTCCTCGTGGCCGTGTTCGCCGGCATGGCCAGGTCCCTAACCTCGAGATAAACGTCGTGAATGCCTTCGGACAGGGCTCCGGGCGTGTACACGACCTGGTTCACCCCGACGATGGCAGAGGCAGTGACGTCCACCGAGTCCACTTCAAGCACGACGCCTGCGAGGTCGATACCGGAGTCGTCTCCGTAGTTCGCCCCTATGGGAGGCGTGTTGTCGTTCGTAATCGACTGATCCGCGGGCTGAAGATTGGTTATGTCTGGGACGACCAAGTCCACTGTGAACGTCCACGTCTTGATCGCAATGTTCTGAGCGGGTGATTCGTCCGCCACTTCAAGGTACACGTTGTGTGGTCCTTCCACGAGAGGTAGCATCGGCGTGTACGTCACGTCCAGCGGTGTCACGGAAGCTTGGGCGGTCACATCAAATCCATCCACCCTCAGAAGCACACTCGCCAAGTCTATCCCCGATATGTCAGTATAATCAGCCCCAATCGTCGGCGTGTCATCGCTGACGACCGATTGGTTCAGCGGCTGGAGGTTTGAGATCGTCGGCGGGTAGGGGTCAATGATGCTCGTGTCTATGGTGAATGACCACCTATCCTTCAGCACGTTTGCAGGAGTGGAATTGTCGAGAACATAGATGTCGACGTCGTGCAAACCGTCCGCCAGTGGCGACAGAGGAATGTAGGTGATCCTGTCGAACTCAACTGTGGATTGAGCGGTCACATCCAGCCCATCCACATCGAGGGTGACACTGCTCACGTTGATCCCGTACGCGTCCGTGTACGTCGCGCTGATGACAGGCGTCGCATCGCCGATCGTCGAGCCGTTTGCGGGCTGCAGGTTGGACAGCACTGGTCCCTGGGTGTCCACGTAGAAGTCCCAGATGACGACCGCGATATTGCTCGGCATTGCGGTGTCCCCGGCTTCAACACGAACAGTGTGGGATCCCTCTGCGATCGGAAGGGGCGGATAGTACGTCACACCTAAGGGCGTCACTATCGAGTCGGCGGTCACGTCCGCACCGTCCAGCGTTATGACCACTGTGCCTAGGTCAACGGATGAGCTGTCGCTGTACTTCGCTTCTACAGGAGGCGTGCTGCCCCCGATTATGGATTGATTGGCGGGTTGCAGATCCGTGATCGCGGGGCTGATTGTGTCAACCACAAACGACCAGGACTCATTGCCCATGTTAGGCGGTGCAGACAGGTCGCCGACCTCAATGTATACAGTATGATTGCCATCGGACAGTGACGGTGGAGTGTAGGTGACGTCCGAGGCCGTGACCGTAGCGATGGCGGTAACATCCATTCCGTCCACTTCGAGACGGACGGTCCCCGTGTCGATCCCGGCAGGATCGTCATATGTTGCTCCTATGGCCGGCGTATCATCGCCAATCGTGAGCTTGAACGGCTCGAGGTCGGAAATCGTGGGTGGGCCGTCATCCACCGTGAACGACCACATCTCGAAGGCCAAGACCTGGAGCGGCGAGGCGTCACGCACCTCCAAGTAGACATTGTGGCTGCCATCGGAAAGCGGCACTGAAGGCACGTAGAGAACACCGGTCTGCGTCACTGTCGCCTGCGCGGTCACATCAATCGCATCGACCATGAGCACGACACTGCTCACGACTATCCCCATATCATCGCTGTAAGTGGCACTTATTGTAGGCGTCGTATCACCAATGACCGACTGATCGGCGGGCTGCAGATTCGTAATCACAGGGGGCTGTACGGCAACCGAGAACCACCACGTTGCGACGGCTACGTTCTGCGGGTCTGAGTTGTCGCTCACCGCCAGGTAGACGTCATGAACACCATCCGAAAGCGGCACGCTCGGAACGTAGATGACTCCGCCCGCTGTCACGGTGGCCAGGTGTGTCACGCTGATGGCGTCCACCCTGAGCACAACGCTCGCTGTATCAATTCCGGACATGTCGCTGTAGCTCGCACCGATGGTGGGGGTCGCGACGCCGATGGTGGATTCGTTCGTGGGCTGCAGGTTCGAAATCGCAGGCGGCAGCGTGTCCACGGTGAATGACCAGGTCTCGACCGCGAGGTTCGCAGGAGCCGCCTGATCTCCCACCTCCAAATAGACGTCATGAGCCCCTTCAGACAGGGCAGCGGACGGTGTGTATGTCACCATGTTCGGGCCCACGGTCGACTGACCGGTTCGGTCCACGCCATCGACCCTGAGCATGACGGTCCCCTCATCGATCCCGGAATCGTCCGTGTACATCGCACTGATGTCAGGAGTATTGTCCCCAGTGACGGATTGA
The DNA here is from genome assembly GCA_023130895.1 of Thermoplasmata archaeon. Taxonomy (GTDB): domain Archaea; phylum Thermoplasmatota; class Thermoplasmata; order RBG-16-68-12; family JAGMCJ01; genus JAGMCJ01. The sequence goes on along the minus strand of JAGMAI010000003.1, from coordinate 9,665 downwards.
TTCACGGGCTGCGTGTTGAATATCAGAGGGAGCGACGCGTCCACAGTGAATGACCACATCTCTGTCGCCAGGTTCTGCGGGTTGGAGTTATCTTTCACCTCTAGATAGGCGCTGTGGACTCCGTCCCAGAGCGGGAAGTCAGGGGTGTAAGTCACACCGCTCGGCGTTACAGTCGAAGAGGGCGTTACGTCAAGCCCGTCCACCTGGAAGAAGACGCTGGCCAAGTCGATCCCCGAACCGTCCGAGTAATCGGCGCCGATGGCAGGCATCGCGTCGCTCACGATGGACAGATGTGCTGGTTGCAGGTTCGTGATCACCGGTGGTTGCGTGTCCACGGAGAAAGCCCAGCTCTCGAAGGCCGTGTTCTTGGGAGCCGAGTTATCCCCCACCTCCAGGAAGACTGTGTGTGGCCCCTCTGCCAATGGAATGGACGGGACATAGGTCACGTCGCTACCTGTCACAGTCGCCGAGGGCGTCACGTCAATCACGTCCACCCAGAGCCTCACGCTCGAGGTGTCGATTCCAGACATGTCGCTGTAGCTTGCGCCGATGGAGGGCGTGGCATCGCTCGTGTATGATGAGTTGGCCGGTTGGAGGTTCGTGATCGTGGGCGGTTGAGTGTCCACGAGGAACCACCAAGTCTCAATGGCCATGTTCTGAGGACTCGACAGGTCTCTCACCTCGAGGGAGATATCATGCACACCGTCCGCAAGAGGAGCGGCAGGCACGTAGCTCACATCCGAGGCCGTGACCGTTGCTTGAGCGGTAATGTCGACCGAGTCCACTTTCAGGATCACGGTGGCAGTGTCAATTCCCGAGAGGTCGGCATAACTCGCACCTATCGTCGGTGTCGAATCGCCAATGGCCGACTCGTTGACGGGCTGCAGGTTTGATATCGTCGGTGCGACGGTGTCAACGGTGAACGACCAGGACGCCGTGGCCTTGTTGTTGTTCGGCGTGTCGTCCTCGACCTCGAGATAGACGCTGTGGAGGCCCTCCGACAGGGTCACTGCCGGTGTGTAGGTCACATCGGTGGCTGTGACTGTTGCCATGGCCGTGCGATCAATCCCGTCCACGCGCAGAAGGACTGTGCTCACGTCGATTCCGGAGGGGTCGCTGTAGGACGCGCCGATGACTGGGGTGTTATCACTGACAGTCGATAGGTTGACGGGCTGAAGGTTCGATATCGTTGGCGGGTCGAAGTCATTGCTAATGCCTGTGATGTTCACCAAGTCGACGAAGCATGTCCTGATTGGACTGGGGAGGTAATACGGGTTGTAACAGCCCAGGGCGGCATAGACTTGTCCGGTTGGGCTCGACATGAATGAATCGGAGTGCGTGTACTCCATCCAGGTCCCTGTCTGGTCGACAACGCCCACAGGAACGAAGTCTGGGTAGTCCGCAGGGTTGTTGTTGCCCACGTACGCCATGACTTCCTGCATATCGGGCGCGCCTACCGGGCCTTCGCTGTAGAGCTGGAACGTCAGACCAACGGTGAGCCAGGTGTTGGGGGGACCCTGGACCGTTCGCTCGATCCAGGCCGTGTGCATATACGCAGGATGCCCATGAGATTGGAGCATGACAGAAAGAGAGCCGTCGTAGGCATGTAGACTGGATATCGCGGTACTGAAGTAAGCAGGGTCCCCATTCATCTCAGGAGACCAATCGGCGAGTCCTAGCTCGAAGCTCTCCGTGATCGCGGCCGAGGCGACCATTGAGGCCTGATTGAAGGCTATCAGTACTAGCATAGCGCATAGTATGGCTGAGAGTATTCTCCCAGCGTGTCCGTTTCCCGTTCTCATCGTTTCACCCCACCTCTCCCCTGTTAGGCCAGCAGAATGTCAGTCTGGGTAATAACGGACTATTAATGTGCATCGTATTAGAAACTTTCCAATCTTGACGGGCTTTCTGGACGCCGAGCCACGGTCGCGTGGAGCATTTCACTATCGACTACCAGATGGAATGGAAGGGTGAGGTTCGCTTGTCCCGCCCGATTCGCTCTGCAGTGCCCCTTCGCCGGTCAGAACATGTCCTTCAGCATCGTCTTCGAGTCCATCACCTGCTTCTCTTCCGCGGCGGCGCTGAGAAGGTACCTGTCCTTGACGAAATCGGTGGTCGGTCCGGAGACCACGTACTCGTACAGCCTCGCGGTGGGGTACACTATCACCCTGCCGTCCTCGAACACCGCCATCGTCTCGTGCGAAGAGAAGAGGTACACGTTCTCGTGCGTGACGAAATCCAGGTCATCGATCTTCCCGCCCTCCTTGTGCTTGTAGAACGTGACCCTGTCGACCCTGGCCCGCTCCATGAACTCTTCCTCGGTCACCTTAGCCATCGGTTTTCCACCTTCCTCCCCAACGTCTCAAGCGGTAGATAACCCATTCGCTTGTGGCGACTCCTGCAGGAATCGCTACTGCTTTCTGCCCGCCTCACCCTCAAACGCTTGCGGACCGGCTGCTCCGCGAGCGGTCAACGGACCCGACTGACATGTCCGCCCACAACTATAACTATAAATATCATCTTCATAGTGCGATATCAAGGATCAAGCGGGGTCTTTCACCTGCGCTGGGGGGTCTAAGATGGAGCATAGTCGATGTCTGTCCGATGTGGGCATTGTTGTGATGATTTCCACACTACTTGTCGTCTCTCTCTGTGGGACGATTCCAACCGTGGATGAGAAAGATGAATTGCCGTGGACCGGCGAAGCAGCGGATGTTCGTTCGGACCAGTCCGGAGAGATCGATCTCTTCGGCTTGGTTCAAGAGATATCCGAGCAGATAACTGTACCCGCTGGAAGGGAGTACTACGTCGTCTACGACAGCGCAAGTGGAACCCTGACGGAGATTCCCATAGCCAGCCCCACAGCGGGGTTCCCACAGAGCGCCTTGGACGCGATCGATAGGAGCCCGAACTGGATCAAGGACAACCTCACAAGCAAGTTCGAGCAGATGGCGGATGAACCCGTCAAGGTCACGGCCTACGCCGCGCCGGACTTCGCGGACCTCGATGCCGACGGCGACCTGGACCTTGTCGTCGGGACGGAGAGCGACGGGCTCGTGTACTTCGAGAACATCGACGAAGGACTTCACTACTACGAGGGCTACGACGTCTACGTCGGATGCGTCCTGGTGTCCAACGCGTCGATGTTCGGACCCCTCGCTCTGACGAGGGCGGACCCTGCACTCGTGGACCTGGACGGCGACAATGACCTTGACATACTCATCGGCGTGAGCACTGGTGTCTGGAAGCTGATGAACGTCGGTCTTCCGGGGGCGCCTTCGTGGGGGAGCATCGAATCGACAAGCATATCTATCCCGTACAGCGCGATAGACTTGGGAGACGTGGATGCGGATGGAGATCCCGATATGGTGATCGGCAATCAAGCTGGGGAGCTCTATCTCTCGATCAATCAGGCGGCCGACCCGCAGCACATCTCGGACGGCGATCCTGCCACCACGACAACGTCCGTGTTCTCATCGCCCAACTATCTGAATCTCGATGTGGAGGACTATGCAAGCCCGGCTCTGGGAGACGTTGACTTCGACGGCGACCTGGACATGGTGTCAGGCAACCTCAGCGGGGGACTTAGCTTCCACGAGAACATATGGACGCCCGATAACCCCTTCTGGACGCCGAACAACGCCACTGTGTTCGGGGAAATCGATTTCGGCGCCAACAGCATGCCCACATTCGCGGACGTGGACCTGGACATGCTTCAGGAAATCGCGATAGGAGATGTCGGTGGGTACGTCCACTACATCCCGAATGCGGGAACAGCCACCGACCCGATGTTCATGATCTGGGACGACGTTCCCACGTCCTTCAACTCGTTCAATCGCAACTACTACTACATCGACGATTCGAATATCCTTCTCAAAGAAAGGACGATTCCCGCCAGAATGATGGACTACGTCAATCTGATAAACTCCGTCCCGGACCACATGGTCGATGAGCTTGCCTTCTCGATCGCCAATACAGCAACGTCATCGCTGATGCACAGCGCGACCTATCCGGACGTGTACAGGAACAACACGGAGGCCCTCTACTACAACGACATGTTCATCGACTACGCGGACATCCTCAACCTCGGTGACTTCGCGAGCGGGGACTACTACTCCACGCTGAGGTACTGGGTCAATGAAAGCGGGACCCGAGTGGAGTACACCCTTCCGATGAAAATCTACTACTGGAACGTTGCCCATCCGAGGGTCTCCTACGAGTTGCCGACGTTCATCAACCCGAACGTGGTGACCAACCTTCACATAGGTGCTGCTGCTCCTCCTCCCGCAGGGAAATTCTGGCGGTGGTATCTCTTCAACGAAAATGATACTAGCTGGCCCGGGGATCCTGGAGCTGTCAAGTACCCCAAGGACGAGGGCCCTCCCTTGATGAAGGAGAAGCTGGTGGGAGTGACGACCGCGTGGAACGTGACTGATCACGTCTCGCCGAAGGGTTATGAGAACGATGGGCACAACAACTCAAGGCCGTGGAATTACAGCGACCACGCCGTCGAGAAGGTGAGCCACTGGGTCAGCCTCACGCTTGCCTTGAACGCCCAGGAGCACGATGACAGCAACAGGCCGAGACAGCCCGTCAGAATAGCTCACGAGCACAACGGCAACTGCGGGGAGCTTCATGATCTTGGGACCGCCGCGTTGAGAGCTGCACTGATACCAGCAAGAGGAGTAATGAGCGCGGCGGAGGACCACTGCTGGAACGAGTTCTGGCACGACGGTTGGCACCATCAGGACAACTACTGGAGCAACTCCGCATCGATCATAGGCTTCAACGACAACAAGCACTACACGCCTGGATGGAACAGGGACTGGACCGCGATATATGGTGTAGAAGGTGACACGAGAATAACGAACCACATCAACACGTATCATCACGAGGAGGACTACAACGGGGACGGGTTCCAGGACAGGGGAAACGTGAGCGTCAAGGTCATCGATGCGAACGGCAATCCTGTTGATGGCGCCAAGGTCTCGATCGCCGGGTGGAGCTTCGGCCCGCCCTACGCGAGCATAGGCGATTTCTCCACCTACACTGGCCCGGATGGCGTTGCATTCTTCACCACGAGCGAGTCCCGCCAGGGCGATACCTTTGACGACGGGATCCAGATAGACGTATCCAGCAAGTTCGGGGGCGGCTCGTTGAACCCGGGCTACTTGAACAGGTATAAGATCTGTATCGATCCTCCCAATCTTCCGCTCTACAGCTATCAGTATCAGGTGGCAAAGACTGTGCCGAGGCCATGGTTGGAGGCGACCCCGATCGCACCGCCGCTGGGCGAAGGGTATTGGCTGGACGTGGATTTCGATGTCCAGTTCGGGGTTCAGCATCCCCTTGCGGATGCTACATCCCATGCGGACGATCAGTTCGACGGTGACAGGGTCGCTCATCCCGAGTACTTCTGGGACAACATCACACTGGATACATTCGTCGCGGACGAGCAGAACTTCCTGAAGTATGTCAGAGGGGAGGCGTTCGATTCCACCAATCTCTCGTTGAATGTCTCTTCCGGCAGCGTGTTCCTCGGCCTTCCATCGACCGGGAACTGGTACTTCGTACTCTCGAACAGGGATTCGCTGGAGACGAAGAAGCTCGTGAACGTCACCATCAGGCTGATAGAGGACCTGCGTCCAGGGGTTCCCCACATCACAAGAGGGGCATTCACTGGCGTCTCACAGGAGGATGTCACGCTGACTTGGGAGAGGAGCAGTGATGACGGACAGGGCGAGGACGACATCCTCACGTACACCGTGCACAGGGCGCTTGACTACCACGGACCGTACTCCCAGGTGGACGCGATTGCGGCGGACGGTCGCCTTTACTACAACTGGACCGATCCCGGACTGGGAATCGGGGACCTGACGGACTACTTCTACTACATTGTGTGTCACGACAACCTCTCGGTGATGAGAAGCCCGGAGACGGTGGGCAAAGTGGTCCAGTACATGTACCCTGGTGCGAACCTGCTCTCGGTTCCCGTGTATGCGGAGGACGACAGCGTTCCGGCGGTCCTGGCGACCGTCGGATTCGACCACGTCAGGCTGTACGATGCGAGCGATGCTGGCGACCCTTGGAAGTCCTACGACAAGGCCAAGTACATCAACGACCTGCAGGGGATCCGACCGCTCGACGGCATATGGGTCAACGCCCTCTCCGAGGGGAACCTGACGGTCATCGGTCTCATCCTGCCATACCACTCGATCGACCTGCAGCAGGGATGGAACCTGGTGGGCTATCCGTCATTCAATGCGTCGTACACGGTCGGCGATCTCAAAGCCGAGCTTGGCGCGATGAGGGTGGAAAGCTTCGACCCATCTTCTCCCCCGTACTTCTTGCAGGTCCTTCCGGATGGCTACGTCCTGAGGGCCGGCCAATCCTACTGGATAGAGCTGTCCGCTCCCGCAACGTGGGACATCGAGACGTGAGCGCCAGACGAGGCGGGATGTTGCTGTTGGCCCAACCCTTGGCAACTACGCGCGCGTTCCAAGGTTCGCCTCAGCTCCCGCCTTTCCGAAACACCATGGTGTGGAACTTCATCACGCGTCCATCTGGTTCCTCTCTGTGAGCAAGTTTGAGATCGTTTCCCTCCAGGAACTGGATTATGTCATCTATCGTGTAGATGCCATATTTCTTCACGATGCGTCTGAGCAGTCTCACCGTGAATCTCGAGTAGGCGAGGTCACCGTAGACGAGATAACCGTTTGGCCTCAGCACACGACAGATCTCCTGCAGCGCCCTTTCCCAGTTCCCTATGTGATGCATGACTCCAAAGGACAGAACCATATCGAACCGGTCGTTCTCAAATGGGAGGTTGGTGGCATCTGCCTCAGCGAATCTGACGTTCTCTCCACTCAACTTCTTCGCCATCTCGATCTGCTCCTCGTCCACATCGATCCCGGTGCCGTCCATTCCGTATTTCGTCGCCAAGTGTGACGAGGCTCCCCCGACACCGCACCCGACTTCCAACACTGCCCTTGTGCCGCTCAAGTCGATCTTGCTCATCAGCCTTTCGATAAGCGCGATGTTCTTTCTCATGTGGCCCTCGCTTCTCATATGCCTCTTTTCCAACTTGCCCATCTTCATGCGAGAACACTCTCCACACGCCCATTGACTAAGGCTATATCCCTTTTTCTCCTCTCGGTTGCTGGAGGTCCTGTTCCAGCCCAGGAATGTCCTGAAGCGGATTCTGTTTCCTGGCCGGACTGGAGAAGAGGGAGCTGTCACGTGTTCAGGACTCGGCTTTCCCGCCTCCTTGCCCGCCCCGCTAATCTCCTCATGCGTCGGACAGGCCTTGATGAGCCCCATGCCGCATCCTCTCGCCATACTGTCGACCTCGAACGAATGGTCAACGAGGTCTGTTCTCGCCTGCGAGTTCGATGTCACGTCTCAATCATTGTCGCTTGACCCACTCCGAGAAAAAGAGATCCGCGATACGTCCCTCCTCACTTACCAGACCCTTCTTCCGAAGCAGAGTGAGCGACCTGCGGACATGACTCGGTGTCTTGAGGGCATACTCACTCACGAAATCCATGCCATAGGAGACCTTCTCCTCTTGCGCAAGGACTTGAAGCAGCCTCCTCTGATCGTACCCCTTGACCTGCTCCCAGATCTGCTCGAATTCCGGACTTGAATGCTCGACGATATCGTCCATCGCTCGGTCCACCAGAGCTGGGTCTTCTGCCCGCCTCGAAAGGGACCAGACCTCGTAGCATACTCTCTGAACGTTATATGGACTCCCTCTGCTCGTTTTGATAATCCTCGTTGTCACTTCGTCTGAGATGTCCCCGCCTGCTTGGGCGAACCTCCTTCTGACGAACCTTTTCAGAACATCTGGGGTCATAGGTCCCAGCATGATGGGCTTTGCGAACTTGTACAGTGCCCGCGATTCGTCTGAGAACATCTCTGAGAGCACGTGCCTCTTGCTGCCGCAGAAGACATATGAGGCGTGCTCATGGAGTTGGAATCTTGTCCTCATGAGCTTCTCCATGTCGAGGCCATCCAGGTTTCGAATCTCCTGAAACTCGTCGAAGATGATGACCATCCGTCTCTTTCTCTTCTTGGCCAGGCCCTCTCCGAAGTCGAATGCGTCCGCCATGCTCCCCTTCCAGTCCCTCTCACTCAGGACAAGCTCGATGCCTATCTCCCCCGTATGCGTGAGCACCGCTCTCGGACGCAGGGAAGAGAGCAAGTCTGTGAGCCCCTTCGCAATCTTCGACAGGTTCCCCTTGAGAGAACTCCTTGCGGCGGCTCCGACGATCTCCTCGGCCAGTCTCTGCCTTGAGGTGATAGGATAGAGGTCAACGTATGCGATGTCCAGCTTACGTTGCAGGCGCCGCTTCGCTTCGAGAAGAAGTGAGGTCTTTCCCAATCTTCTGGATGAGTAGAGAAGGAGGCTCTGACCTGAAAGCATAGCTTCCATGACGAGCTTCAGTTCCTTCCGCCTGTTCACAAAATCCTTTCCGGTCACCGCTCTCCCGAATGTGAAGGGATTACTACGCATGGTTTTTGATTGAACCGAAAGGTAATAAACCTATCGGTACTAACCATTCGGTTATGGAAACTCGAGTTCTTTGCCGGGCGGGACTCACTCATGGGTGGGTTTGATGAAGTCGCATATGGCTCAGAGCCCTTCCCCAAGGGCAGGATAGAGATATTGACGAAAGACCACGGGCGGTTGAACCTAAGTCGCTTGAGCGCGGCCCGCTAAGAAGCAATAGGCTTTTTACCCACCAGCACGATTGCCGAGACGTGACTAAGCTGGTGTATTTCGACCTGGAGGGCCCGCTATCTCCACAGGACAACGCGTACGAGGTCATGGCGTCGATCGATCAGGGCAAGAAGATGTTCGAGGTCATATCCCGCTACGACGACCTCCTCGCGCTGGAGGGCAGGGAGGACTACGAGGCGGGCGACACGCTCTCGCTGATCGCGCCGTTCCTGGTCTCACACAAGGTGAACGAGGACGTCATATCGAAGGTCTCGAGCAAGGCGATGCTCGTGCCAGGCGCCAAGGAGATCGTGCAGAAGCTCCTCTCCAAGGACTGGCTGGTGTACATCATCTCGACGAGTTACGAGCAGCACGCGCACAACATAGGCTCCCGCCTGGGCATCCCAATCTCCAACATCGCGTCCACGCGGTTCCCGCTCAACAGCTACCTGCTCGAGTTCGGGGACGAGGACGTGGACATCATCAAGCAGGCGGAGAGGGACATACTGGACCTCTACCCGCCGGAGAACGACGCCGCCGTGAAATCACGCCTGGACAGGTTCTTCTGGCAGGAGCTCACGCAACGCCCCGTGGGAAAGGTCATAGGCAAGATGAGCGTCTGCGGCGGGGCGAGGAAGATAGACGCGCTCCTCAAGATCGCGGAGCGGACGGGAGCGGACGTGAGCGAGTCCGTCGTCGTGGGGGACAGCATCACAGACATGAAGATGCTGGAGTTCGTCCGGGACAAGGGCGGGCTGGCGGTCGTCTTCAACGGGAATGAATACGCCGTTCCGTACGGGAGCGTCGGACTGGCGACCACGGACATGCGCAACCTGCAGTTCATCATGGAGACGTGGGAGGAGGGGGGCAAGCAGGCGGTCATGGAGGCGGTCGCTGCCCGCGAGGGAGAGGGCAAGGACCCGTACTACCACGTGCTCGAGGG
>JAGMAI010000029.1 GCA_023130895.1 Thermoplasmata archaeon | reverse complement strand
TGCCCTGGTACACGGACTTGTCTTCATCGTTGGTCAGGTCAAGCTTGATGATCTTCGATCCCGCGAAGAGCTGCATGATGATGGACCCGGTCACGATTGGACCTATGCCCAGATGCATCAGCGAGCCCTGTGCCCCAGCCAGGATAGCTCGGAGACTCGCGAATACATCTATGGTTTCTGCCGGGTCAAGACCGTATATGAATACGTTGGTCAGAGCGAAGTACAGGACGAGGATGAGAACGACCCAGAGCATCTTGGTCCTGAAGTGGACATGCCCAACGGGCTTCGCAACCGCGGGGAGCCTGTCCGTGATGGGTTTCAGGGCGTATAACTTGCTCTTTCCCTCTTCCACCATCAGTCCTTCCTCTCCGATTCCTCCGTTTCTGATGTGACTACTTCTCCTCCTGCCTTCTGCACTTTCTGGGTGGCGGATTCGGACGCTTCGCTAACGATTATCTTCATCTTTGTCCTGACCTGCCCTCGCCCTAGCAGCTTGTCTATCCCCATCTTCCCCAGGTCCACAGTGACGATGTTCTTGGACTTCTCTGCGAACCCCTCTACTGTAATCTCATCGAGCCTCTCCTCGACCTCTGCGAGATTGATCGTGTTCTTCTTCACCACAAGACTATGATGTCTCTTGAAGCCGTGGTCACCAAAATAGGGGTCTTTCATCTTGACTGCAGTCATATACTTGTGTTTGTGAAGACCGGCGTTACCTCTGCCCCCTCGCTTGCCAGCGCCCCTGCCTGCCTTCTTGCCTCTTCCGTGAGTCCTATTCCCTCTGAGTTTCGATGTTCTTCCCATTCTCAGTCCCCGTGAACGAACAGCATTCTGGTCAATAGGTCATTAATCTTTTCCCCTCGGTATCCAAGAGACCCACCGAGCGTATATGGCTTCTTGATGCCCTCGAAGCCCTTCAGTGGCGGGTGGAGTCGCAAGACCGGACCGAGTCCGCTCAGCGAACCCATGCTCTCATCTCCTTTTGCGACAGCCTTCGCGAACGCGATCACTGATTTGAACTTGGAGTTCTTCTTGACGTATGAGTCTGTTATCTTCTCGCCAGCGGCCGAACCTCTGGTGACAAGCATTCTGGCCAGGGTTTCTGGCTGGATCTCGCCCCAGGTTATGTAGTCCTTCGCCTTCTGGAGCATCCCGTTGTATTGTGGGTTTTCCGGGATGACGACACAGTGGTTTGACTTGTTCAGCCTGAGGAATTTCATCGTGTCGGCGATATCCTTCGAGATATTGACAGTGCCTCTGATCCTGATGACCGCGTATGTCATTCAGACTTCTCCTTCGCTTTCTCTCCTTCCTCTCCCTGTGCCTCCGAGGTCTTCTCCTCCTCTTTCGGTTCACCCTCGGTCTCCACGGGTTCTGACGTGTCGCCTTCTGCTCGAATCTCGGTTGGTCCGGAGACTATGCACAGCGTCTTGGACTGCTCTTCAGACATCTTCATGGCGCCCGTTTGCTTCAGTGCATCGAACGCGGCGAAAGCGTAGTTCACCGTGGTCCTGGAGTGTCCCTTGGTAAAGCCCCAGGCGTCCTTAATGCCCGCCAACCTGAGTATGCTCCTCGCAACGCCTCCCACGGCGAGGGAAATGCCCCTCGGTGCGGGTTTCAGAACGACCTGAACCGATCCGCTCTTGCCCTTGACTTGGAACGGAAGGGAGTGTGCTCTTCCACACCCGCATTCCCAGGATCCGCAACCCCTCTTCACTTCGACAACGTTCAGCTTCGCAGCATCTATCGTCTTCCTTATTGCCGGGCCAACCTCCTTCCCCTTGGTCCTTCCCAGCCCCACGTAGCCATCCTCATTGCCGACGACAGCCACGATAACGAAGTTGACCCTCCGCCCGCTGTCCGTCATCCTCTGGACCATGTTAACGTCAAGGACCTCATCGCCAAGATTGGGGAGCAGGATGTCCACGATCTCTGGCTCCTTGAGCGGAAGGCCTGTATTCAGCGCTTCCCTCATGCTTGATATCTCCCCGCGGAAGACCATCTTCCCGAGCCTTGTCTTGGGCTGCCAGTCCGGTTTATACCTCATTTGCCGTCCTCCATCTTGGACATCACTGCCTCAAACGCCTTGACAGCGTCCTCGCCGATGTGTTCTCCTCTTGTCCTCTCTTCGCTCGGGAGTATCTCCTCGCCGCAGGGTATCTGGAGGCCTGCGTCCAACAGCCCCTTCAGGGAAGCGAAGACCCTGGACCCTTTCGTAGGCACGTGCAAGCCCATGTCGAGCACGGCCTCCTCTACGCCATTCTCAAGCGCCCTTCTGCCAGCCAGATATCCAGTGAGATAGGCCGCCGGAATACTCGACGTCGATTTCTCCCAACCCAGCTTCCTGAGCTCGGTCGAGACCGCCGAACTGAGCACTCTGTCACCGGTGGGGTCGTAACTCATGACTTGGACCGACACGCTCCTATTGGAAGCTCTGACGACAGCTCTCGGCAGACCGGATCTCAGCAACCTCGACCTGAGCCTATAGTCCGTCCTTCCCTCGCGCCTCCTCCGGAATGCCACTCTTTTTCTCGGACCCCTGACCATCATTCATCCCCCTTAAGATATCCGCCTGACCTAAGGTGCGTCTCGAGGTGCGACTTGCTCTTGAAGACTCCGCCCTTCGCCTGGAGATAGAACTTCCTGTAAGTCGATACGTCTATCTTCCCCTCGTCTCGGAGTTCACGCAGTCTTTCCCTTATCGGCCGGATGGTCTGAATCCACCTTTCCTTCTTCGGCTTCCTGGCCTTGCTCGTGCCCTTCCGGCTTCCCTGGCCTCTGCCTCTCCCCTTCTTCCTCTGGCCTCTGTAGTATCTTGTCCGGCCTCTGGAGATCCCTTTCTTCTGCTTGGCCTTTATCGTTCCTGCATCAATCTGGATTTGGATGTCTGTTCTTGTTATGGCATCGGCTACATCTTCCATTCGGAGCGGGTCGATCCACACCCTGTTGACCCCGCACTTAAGAAGACTGGCTGCCATTCTCCTCTGATTCTTCAGGTTCATGAACCATGCTCCTATTCAGTATGCGGATTCCAATCTCGTCTGCTCTTGCCTCAATCTCAACACGCTTCCTGGACCCTACCGAGTGCCCGATGCGAGCCGCTTGGGTCTTCGGGTCGAGAACTTCTAGTTCCTTCACATTGTGGATGAGGGCATCCCTAAAGCCCGAAGGATGGAGCCCTCTGACCTTCCGCGGCGATCGATATCCGATTGACACCATCTTGGGTCTGTACTTCAATCCCTTTCTCGTCTTTGAATGAAGGCCGCGTGGTTTCCTCCAGCTCTTGCCCAACTTCTTGTACCTAAACCACTCCTGTCTCCTGAACGCGGGTCTCTTCCGTTTCTGCTTCTCTCTGACCTTGAGAAGCATCTTTGTCTCATCATCCAGAACGGGTTTTATCTTTGGTCGTACCGCCTCTTCCTCTATGATTTCGATTTCCTCTTCTTCCTCTTTCAGACGACTCCTCAGTCTCTTCCTGAGTTCAGCGACTGTCCCTTCTGTGTCGAGGGCTAGGGACTCACACATCTGGATGAGCTCGGCCTTTCTGGCCTTGCCTATCTCCGTCAGCGTTGGCGGCTCTGCCTTCCTCTCGACCTTCTTAGCCTTCTTCTCACTCATTCTCCTGCACCCTGGGTTTCTGTATTATATATACGCCGTCCTGAAAGACTCGAGGATCGTATCCCTTTATCTTTGTGGCCTGCTCGATATTCGCGGCCGACTGGCCCACGTCCTCTTTGCTGTTCCCCTTGAGTTTCACAGTGTCCCCTTTGACGGTAACCTCGGTCTCACCCATTATCCTCGCCGTCCGGGGATGCCTTTCTCCTAAGAAGTTCTCAATCAGCACGATACTCCGTTCCTCATTCACGGAGACCTTCATCGGGAAGTGAGCGTAGACAATCCTCATTTCGCACTCGAATCCCTTCGCCGTGCCCAGCATCATGTTCTTTATGTGGGATGCAAACGTCCCCACCAAAGCCGCTTCCTTCTTCTTCGGGAACTCACATGACACCACGATCTCATCCCCGTCCTTGTCAATGGAGACCAGAGGATGGAAGAAACGTCTCTCTACGATGGATCCACGACTCGAGATAGTGACCTTGTCCTCTTCGACGGCTGCGTCGACACCGTCAGGGATTCCGATTCTCTTCTCAATCCTTCCTGATACTGGCATTTATAGCACCTAATACACAAACGCGAGCAGCTTTCCGCCAACACCGAGCTCCTTGGCCTTCGAGTGAGATAGTACACCTTCCGTCGTCGTCAGAATGAGGACACCGAAGTTCTGGGCGGGCAGGAACCTCGACTCGTACTTCTCGAGATTCACCCTCTTCACGGAGAAGCGGGGCTTAATGACACCACAGTTGTTTATGTTTCCGTTCAGCTCCACCTCGAAGATTCCAGACTTGCCGTCCTCTATGTATTCGAACTTCCTGATGAACCTGTTCTCCTGCATCACCTTGAGTACTCTGGCTATGAGTTTCGAGGATGGCCTAATCAAGCACTTCCTCTTCCCGGAGAGTTCCGCATTCCTTATGCGAACCATGGCATCGTTCAATGGATCATGCTGCATGCCTATCACCTATGAGTACTTCCTGAAGCCGAGCTCGAAGGCAACTTCGCGGAAGCATTGGCGGCAGAGATAGATTCTGCTCCTTCTGATGATGCCCCGCTTGCGCCCGCATCGCTTGCAGCCTCTCTTCCTTCCGAACTCCTTCTTCGGTTTCATCCGACAACCTCAATCTCAAACCTGTCCCGTATGAACTGAATCCCTTCTTCACGGGTCACTCTGTGCCTAATCGGGATCTTTGACGCTCTTCTCCTTCTCTTGGTCACCCGGTAGCCAGGGCGCTTTAGACTAACGGAGACGTCCATCCCGAAGATTCCGATCTCTGGATCGTACTTCATCTCCTCGAACTCCGTGTAGTCAGGGACACCGAACGAGAAGTTCCCCTCAGGGTCGAAGTTATAGTTCGCGAGTCTGTTGTTCTTCACCCAAAGGGCTCGCTTGAGGAAATCCTCAGCCTTCTCGCCCCTCAAAGTCACCTTGCATCCAATCGGCATGCCTTCTCTGATGCCAAGATCCTTGTTCGTCGTCTTCGAAATGGTCTCTACTGGCTTCTGGCCTGTTAGCATTTCGAGAACCTTCTGAGCCTTGATGAGTCTCTCTCCTGCCTCGCCTACGCCGATATTGACCACGGTTTTCTCGATTCTCAAGCCTCTCATATCACTCACTTGTTCGCCTAGACGACCTTTGTTTCTGGTATCTTGATCTCAGGGGATTTCTTGCCCACGACGAAGACGTTTCTGAAGGAAGTGCTGAAGCCCTCCTCGAACGTGACCTCGTTCTCCCTCGGGTTTCTGGATTCCTCGTATTTCTTCAGCTTGACTAGCTCCCCAACATGCTTCCCACCAACAAGGAGGGCGACGTTTCCTTTCGTCAACTCATAGTGGTCCATTATCTTCTGGTCAGGAACGCTGATCTTCAAGACGTCTCCAGTCCTGTATGCATTCTTGTCGAGGAGGATGTTCCTGCCGTCGAACAGGTTGAGCTGAATCCTTCCGCCTTTCACGGTAGTCTTCCCCTCGATTCTCGAGAGCTTCCATTTCGCCTGTTTGGCGTCTATACCAACTAGTCGAAGCCTGCCTTTCGTGTCGATCAGCATCCTGAAGTGCTCCTTCTTCTGCTCGAACGAGAGGACATCCATCAGACCGACGCCTCTCTTCAGGTCCCTCATGGGCTTCCCGTCTACCTGGACCCCTCTAGATGAAAGGAGCATCCTCGCTTCTCTGGCACTGTCGCAGTAGTGGAGCGTGTCCCTCAGGATGATCTGCAGGGGAATCGACTCTTCCATACCATGGGGTCCTGGTCTCGGTCTTGCGACCCATTTGTGCTTCTTCCGTGGAATCATCCAACTCCTTGGTGACGCCAGTCGTTTCAGGTGTTTCTTCATTCTCTATCTCCCAGCGCTTCGAATTTCTCTCTCCTCACAGGGTCGGAGAGGTCCAGCTTCGTTATTATCAAGTTTGACGGATGGATCTTCTTTCCGATCTGGGTACCATCCGCTTTCTTTCTCGTCAGCCCTTCGATTGTAATCGTCATGCTCTTCGTGTCCGTCGTGGCAATCTTGCCCTCGTGACCCCTGTCGGTCCCACGGGTGATACGCACGGTGTCTCCCTTGCGGACGGGTACAGCGCGCGGGTAGGCCTTCTTCTCGTCTCCGAGATACTTCTCGGATAGATGGGCAGACATCCTCTTCCTCCTCGTATGCCAGGGGGCTGTGTATAGGTCCTTTCTCTGCTTTCTAGCCTTCCCGCTTTTCATCGTTACACCCTCATACTATCATCGATGCCGTCGCAGCGATACGAGGCCATCTTTCGGCAGCTTCCCTCGCCACGGGGCCTTTGATGTCCGTGCCCTTCGTCTCGCCCGTGGGCGTTGTAATCACCACGGCATTATCCTCAAACTGAACCATCACTCCGTCCGATCTTCGGAACGGCCTTCTCTGTCTGACTATGACGGCATACACAAGCTGTTTCCTCATCTCAGGCGTCCCCTTCTTCACGCTCACCACAAGTAGATCGCCGATTCCGGCGCTCGGATACCGTCTCAACCGTCCGTGATACTTGGGGACCTCCACGATCTGGACGACCCTCGCTCCAGTGTTGTCTATGCAATCCAGATACGCTCCCTTTGGAAGGCCTCTTGTCTGTCTTCCGGCTATCCCCTTCATGCGGCTAGTCCTCCCTCTTCTCAATCGCCACGTATGTCACGGTCTTGCTGAGCGGGCGGCATTCCATTATCGCCACGCTGTCCCCACGCTCGATCTCCAGACACGGGGGACTGTGAGCCACGTATTCCCTTGTTCGCTTCTCATATCTCTCGTACTTCGGTATCAGCCTGATGTACTCTCTTTCCACGACTATCGTGTTCTTCATCTTGCTGGATTTCACCTTGCCTTTCAGGGTCTGACCCCTCACTGGAAGATTCCCGTGGAAAGGACAGTGAGCATCATCGCAGCTCTTCTTTGGAGTGGGAACGTCCATTCCGATATCTCTCGCCTTCTTCTTCGGCATGTTTCACCTCGCTCGCTTTGTCCTGTCTTCCGGACGGTGGAGGAGCCTCGCTCCCTCTATGTCAACACCTCCATCGATATGGAACCTGAATAGCGTTCCTTGCTTCGGTACAGTCTTTTCCACGTCTTTCACCTCAATCACTACAGTGTTCTTGGTCTCGTCCACAACAGTCCCCCTGAACCCAACAAGGTTACTGCAAGTCGAGCTGATGACCTCTGCTTCCAGCCCTATCAACTCATGTTTGTGGAGCATCGTAGACCTCTTCACATCATCTGACCTCGACTGTGAACCCTATATCCTCCAGGGCAAGTTTGACTTTCTTCTTGTGTTCCCCCTGGAGCTCGATCCGTCCGTCCTTCACTGTGCCACCTGCAGCGCACTTCGTCTTCAGTCTCTTTGCCAGGTCCTCGATGTCGATGTCGGCGGCATCAATTCCCTCGACAATCGTGACCATCTTTCCATAGCGCCTCCTGTCGCAGTAGATCTTTATGCGCTGCTGTTCCCTGGCTATCTCTTCGCACATGCACAATTCTTGTGGAAGCCCACAAACTGGGCAGATCCCAGCCATTATTTCTTTTCCTCCTTGACTGCCTCCTCTCCTTTCGTCTCCTCTTCCTGGATTATCGTGAGTAATCGTGATATGTTGGACCTGATTGCCCTAATCCTTCCCGGGCTTGCTGGGGCACCGCCCATTGCTGCGACTCCTCTCTCGTGCATGAGGTCATTCCTGAGCTCTTTCAGCTTCTTTTGCCTCTCCTCGATGTTCATCTCCCTTATCTCGCTTGTCCTCAGCAGCGCCATTCTCAACCTCCTTGGTTTCCGCTTTCTCCTTCACTTCTTTCGGCTTGGCCTTCTTATCCGAGACTTCCTCTTTCGGCTTGGCCTTCTTATCCGAGACTTCCTCTTTCGGCTTGGCCTTCTTATCCGAGACTTCCTCTTTCGGGATGGGTTCTGCCTCAACAACAGGGGCCTCCTCGACATCCGTCGGTTCGCCTGCCGCAGGTTCTTCCGCCTCATCTATTGGTTCACGGTCGATTATGTCGATTTCATCTGGAAGCCTCGCCCTTGGGTCCATGATATGGACCTTCACTCCAATGACCCCGAGTTTGACCTTGGCAATGGCGAAACCCTCTCTCATCCAGAGATGCTTGGGCTCCCCACAGAACTTGATGTGCCCAGCCTTGAACTTCTCCATCCTGTGCCTCTGGCCTGTTATCTTGCCTGAGATGACCACAAGGCATCCTTTGGCTCCAGCTCCCATTATCCTCCTCACTGTCGAGTGCCCCGCTCTCCTGAAGTGCCAGCCCCTCTCGAGGGCACTTGCCAGCTTCTCGGCCATTATCTGCGAATTGAGGCTTGCGTCCTGCACTTCCTGGACCTCGATTTGGGGATTCTCAAACCCGAATCTCGCTTCAACCGCCTGAGTGAGGCGTTTTATCGTGGCCCCCTTTCTTCCTATGACCAATCCAGGTCTCTCAGTGATGAGTGTGACCCTGTATCCCATCGGAGTCCTCTGAATGTCAAGACCGCCGAAGCCCGCTCTCTGGGTCTTCGCCATGAGATACTCCTTCAGGAGTATCCTGCGGATTTTCTCTTCTACGATCTTTCTCTCGTTCGCCAACCTATTCCTCCTCGCTCCTGAGTATGACCTCGATGTTGACCGTCTCCTTGTTCCAGGCCGTGCTTCTTCCCCTCGCTCTCGCCTTGAATCCCTCGGTCCGCCGACCGGGATGGGCCGCGATGACCTCGATTCTCATTGTCTCCGGGTCGAGCTCGTTTATCTCTGCGTTCGACTGCGCGTCCTTGAGAACCTTGAGTATGGCCTTTGCAACGCGAACTGGGTAACCTCCCGCAACTCCGCCCTTCTTGTGGGAAATCGTCTTCTTGTATCTTCTATAGGGGATGATCCTCTTCTTCTCGATGACCTCCTCGAGGAGTTCCTTTGCCTCCTCGACGTTCATCCCTCTAAGTGCTGTGCACACTTCGACGGACTTCTTCGGCGATATCGGAAGCTCCTTCCCGATTGTTTTTGCGATGTCCTCTTCTTCCGGCGTTGCGGTGTAACCCATCATTCTCCTCCTACTTCAGTGGCATGTACTTGGATGATCGCGTAGCTCCCACGCCTGGTCCCGAATGTTTCACGGGCTTCCGGGTGAGGGCGAACTCGCCAAGATAGTGGCCAATCATCTCTGGTTTGATGTCGACCCTGACGAACTCTTTCCCATTGTATACATCTATCCTCCTTCCGACGAAGTCAGGGAGGATGATTATCTCTCTTCTGTGAGTCCTCAACACTTCCTTATCGTTCGTTCTGACCTTATCCACGAACGTCTTCTGCTCGTCGTTGAGCCCCCTGTTGATGGTCCTCCTCGCTCTTGCTGGCAATAGCTCGACGAACTTGTCGAAGGGCATTTCCTGCAGTTCTGGAAGGCTGTACCCTCTGTAGGTGAACTCCTTCCTCCTTCGAACCTCAATCGCACCCTCCTTCTTTCTCGTCCGCCTTCTGGCGGCTTTTGAGGAACCTGAAGTCTTTGTCTTTGCCATCTCATCTCCTCTTCTTCTTCTTCTTTGAGGACAGCCTTCCGACCTTCCTTCCCGGCGGTGCATTAGCCGAAACTGTGCTCGGCTTACCCACATGCTGGTGGCTGCCTCCTCCGTGGGGGTGGTTCACAGGATTCATCGCGACACCGCTTGTCTTGAACGGGGCTTTCGCTCTGCTCCTGAGGGCCTGCACCTTCTTGCCAGCCTTCGCGAAGGGTTTCTCTCCTCTCCCGCTTCCCGCAACGACGCCAACCATGGCTCTGCATTTCGGGTCGAACGACCTGAACTTCCCCGATGGGAGCCTCACGACTGTCCTTGTACCGTGGCTGAGGACCATGGCGGCGGTTCCGGCCGAGCGCGCGAACTTACCTCCGTCTCCCGGCTTGGACTCTACATTGAAGATAAGGGTGCTCTCAGGAATCCTACCAAGGGGGAGGACATGACCGCGCTCCACTGAGACCTTCCCGATACTGACGGTTTCGCCGATCTGGAGGCCATCAGATGCAAGCATGAACACATCATTCTCACCAAACCTCACCTTGGCGAGTGGGGCGGTGTGGCCCGGGGAATGGACGAGGTCCACGACCACTCCATCAAGGTCATCCATCTTGGGCAGATGAACCGGTCCCCTGTGCCGATGGCTGGGTGAGGAGTATGTGCGGGAGCCCTTGCCCCTTCTTTGCGTTCTCAGTCTCTTCCCCATTTAGAACACTCCAATCCTGTCACCGACGTCTTTCGCAGAGTAGCCTTCCTTGAGCTTTATCACGGCGTGCTTCCCGTCCTTTCTTATCTTCGTGTTGACCTTCTCCACCTTGACTTCGAAGAGGCTTTCAAAAGCCTCCCTAATCTCCTTCTTGGTCGCGGATCTCTTAACAATGAACTCGAGCCTGTTCCCATCCCTGAGGTCCTGCTTCGCCGTGCCGTCGATGCCAGTCATCGTCTTCTCCGTAACGTAGGGATGCAGGAGGATATCGAACTCGCTACCCTTCACCATGCTCTCAACTCCTCCAGAGCGCTCTCACTGAAGAGGACGAGCCTTCCCGGTTCTCCTCCTGGAGCTAGAACCTCAGTGTTCAAATGCTTCGAGGTGGAGACATCCACGCCCGGTATGTTTGTGAATGCACGGCTCGATTCTGAGCTGGATGAGAGGGCAACGAGTACGCTCCGGGGCCGTCTGTACCTCCTCGCCCTCATCTTTCCGCGGCCCGCCCGGATCTTCTTCTTGCTTGCACGGAGCACATCATCATAGACCTTGATAGATTGTAGAAGCTCTGTGGCTTCCTGTGTCGTCTTCAGGACCTCGATGTCGTCCTCAACAACTACTGGAAGCGTCAGATCAGCTTCGAAAACATGTCCGCGCTTCGACACGAGCCCGGCGTCCTTGGTCGCGGCGAGAGCCGATGCCCTTGCCATCGCCCTCTCCTTCCTGTTTATCTTCTTTGACCAGTCATGCTCGGGTTTTGGCGGATGCGCTTTCCTGCCTCCAACAGTGCCCGGAGACTGCGCCCCCGTGCGCTGCCCTGTCATTCTCTGGACGCGAGAGACTCCTCGACCCTTTCCCCACGTGGAGACCGCATGCCTCATGCCCGATCTGGGACTCGGACCGTATGACTGCCGCCTGTTGGCCTGGGCCGAGACCACGGCTCTCCGTATGAGGTCCGTCCTGATGCTGGTCATGAATACTTCTGGAAGTTCGATGGTTTTGACTACTTCGCCCTCGACCGAGTAGACATTCACTTCGTTGTCCTTCTTCTTAGCCATCAAGCTCCCTGCTTCGATGTTGTTGATATGTATTCAAGATCAACCTTGTCAATCGGTGGAAAGGTTGGCCTTATTGCGTTCCTCAGTCTTACCAGTCTCTTCGTCGGACCGGGGACCGAACCGTGAAGGAGGATGTAGCCGTTCCTCACAGCACCGTAGGAAAGGAATCCTCCTTCGGGCGTAATCCTCTCTCCGTTCTCTCCTATCTTGAGGACCCTCTTGTTATACTCTGTCCTCTGGTGATATCCAACCTGTCCAGCTTGCGGAACAGTAGGCCTCGTATACCCCGGTCTGAACGTCCCGGTCGTTCCGACGCCTCTTCGCTTCTTGCTGTCCTTGTGCGAGAGGAGCTTCGTTCCCCATCTCTTGTGATGACCACCGAAGCCCTTGCCCTTCGTTACCGCTGCGACGTCAATAACATCCCCTTCTCGGGTGAAATCCTGGATATCGAGATCCTTGCCAATGATGGTCCTCGCGTACTCAAGCCTCTCCTCAATCGTCCCTCCACCGATTCTGTTCTCCATGATCTCAGGCGATTTCTTGGGAACACCTGTGACCAGATATGGCTGAGTGTACACAAGCACTCTGACCTCATCCACCTTGGCTGGGTCAACCTCCTTCCACGCCTTGTCGGTATCGTACTTCTTCGGTACTGGGAGCCTCTTCCTGAGATGCTTGTCAAGCTTCTGGGACCAGATTTCGGTGACTGTCTTGAGTCCGTAAGGCGTGTCCTTGTACAATCGTACAGCAGCGACCTTCATCGGGGGGACCTCGATAACCGTGACAGGGACTTGAACCTCCTGACCACTGGTCGTGCTCGATTTCCTGTAGTCCACGACAAGCGCATGAGTCATTCCGGCCTTGTATCCTGCGAACCCTTGGATTCTGGGGCCACCGCTGATATCGGGCCAAGATGAGAATCTCGGGATATCACTCGCGGCCCGCTTACGGGGAGAATACCCCATGGAGCCATGTCTGGGTCTGTGTCTTTTCGGCATTCTGGCTTCTCCGATTCGGATGCTCCGAGTTGAGCCCTTGACCGTGGCGCCTCAAGTACATCCCCAAAAGCAGTGGGACATATCGTTGGGTTCCTTGTTCACCCAGGGCGTCTGGCCAAGGCAGAGCGTCAGTCAGATGATAGCAGTCCTATATAACACTTGTGCACTGTGGCCAGTCGTCACACGCAGGCCAGTGGAATCGGGGTAACTGCGCTCGGGGGTCAATCCTGCCGATCATCGGCGGCCTCAAGAGACGCGTTTGTGCGGCCCTGTTCCTCACGTCAACAGCGATTCCGTGTGGAACACCTGGGAGTATCAAATCTGATAACAAGGCAGTCACCTTTATACACGCCTTCCAACAACTTATTGAGCAAGGGGCAGTGCGATTCGATGGGAGACGAGAAGAGGATAGAATGTCCCCGCTGCGAGGCGAAGCTGGAAGCGAATAGCAGGTTCTGCAATTACTGCGGTCATTCTCTTGCAGAGACGGGATCGAAGAAGGCTCCTCGAAGGAAAATCGGACCCACCTCGGCGAAAAAGCGGGTTCTGATACTCATCTCCAGTGTGGAAAAAGCATTGAGGGCCGCGAAGAAAAGCGGTGCAGAGATTGCCAGCATACACGTGGCTCTGGACCACGTGAGGAGGAAGCTGTCAGAAGAGAAATTCGAAGAGGCAGAGGGCAAGGCGAAGATCCTTCTTCGGAATGCAAGAGAGGCCAATGTGAGGAGGAAGAAGGAGCTCATGATTCTCAACGCCAAGCTCATCGTCGACAAGGCTCGAGAGCTCGGTGCAGACGTCGCGACATCCCACGACCTTGTCAAGAAAGCGGACATCGCTCTCGAAAACGGCATCTATGGCGATGTCGTCGAGTTCGTCAGAAAGGCGAAGAAGGAGGCCGCAGAGGCGAAGAGAAAGAGAAGAGCCCGCCTGATGATCCAGAACTTCAAGCCAAAGCTCGACTATGCCTATGAAATCGGGGCAGACGTCGCTGTGGCCAGAGAATACCTCAAGAGCGCCGAGGAGTCTCTTGCAAGGGCGGTTTACGGCGAAGTCCAGGAATACCTCAAGCTAGCCCGTACCGAGGTCAACGAGGTCAAGCGGTTCAAGAGAGCCTCAGATCTTGTCGAGAAAGCGGGTAAATCCGCGCATTCAGCCAGAGCAGCAGGGGCGGATACCAGCGAAGTCGAGGAGACACTCCACCGGGCTGAAGCCGCTCTCCAGAAGCGGGAATTCGATGACGTAAAGAGCCTGACAAAGGAGGCTCAGAAGCAGGTGGACCGCACGACACGTCGATATGAGATCGAGGGCTCTCTCGAATCGATGTGCCAGGAGATAGAGTACATCAAGTCAATCGAGGTCGACATAACGCGGGCCGATGGCATAGTCGAGAAAGTCCGCGAGGCTCTGGAGAAGGGCGACAATAGACGCGCTCGCAGATATCTGTCTCAGCTCAGAACCTGGCTCGCGAAGGAGAAGAGGAAACTCGGAGCCACGGATGAGGACATCCCCATCCAGATGCTCGGTGTGTCCAAGAGGCTGGGGGACATCAGGGAGATCGTTGACGAGATCCGAAAGGTCGGAGTCGACATCTCCTACGTCGAGGATCTCTTCGAGGAAGTGAAACAGGCCTTCCAGGGAAGAGACATCGCCAAGTCCGAGAAGATACTCTCGGAAATCGAAGAGATGGCGCTCAGTTTGAAAGAGTCGCTCACGATCGCTGCGAGGGACCTTCTGAAAAGGGCGAAGAAGCAGGCGGATGAGGCCAGAAAGGAGAACCTCAACATTGGGAGCGCCAGAGAAACGGTCAGGAACGGACTCAGAGCTCTTGAGGAGGGCCACATCGACGAAGCGCTCCAATACGCTGAGATCGCGCGGAATCTCGTTGACAGGGCGAAGAAGGAGAGAGTTGTTGACGTGGCAAAGGGCAGCCTCCTCAGAATGGAAGTCATGATCACAGACTCGAAGAAGCTTGGTCTAGATGTAGATGAGGCGGAGACCTTCTACCGCAAAGCGTCCGCCGAGTTCGAGAGGGGAGAATTCGAGAAAATCGAAGCCTACGTTCCCAGAGTTGACATATCGGCCAAGAAGGCGAAGAGGTTGTTCATCATCACAAAGGCTCAGGACGAACTTGAGGGCGCATCGTTCGCCATCGATGACGTTGAGAGAATGGGGGCCGATGTCCCAGAGGCGAAGGACATCCTGAAGAATGCGAGAGAGGCTCTCTTCGAAGAGAACTACGATGCCGTCATGGAGCTTTCCAGAAGGATTCGGGACATAGTGGGAGAGGCCGAGAAGGAGAAGATCATCGAGCGGTTCGGGGCCAAGAGCCAGGGCATAGCCACGATGATCGCAGGAGCCAAGGCATTGGGCATCGACATCGAACACGCTCAGTCGCTCCTTGGCATGGCAGACGAGTACTTGGGGAAGCAGGAGATCATGCAGGCAAAGGACCTCATTCGGAGAGCGGAGGTCTCAGCCGGGAAGAAGATCCAGGATTTCATCAAGGACAAGTATCCGAAGATCTTCGTCAACATGCCCACGAAGGGCTTCCAAGCGGACGTGTGGAACCGCTTGATTCTGGAGATAATCAACGAGGGTAACCTCAGGTCCGAGAATGTCGAAATACAGCTCGAAGGTGACTTCGAAGTCAGGGGCCTGGAAACTATCCCGAAGATAGATCCCAATGAGAAGAAGACGATAGAGGTGGGAGTCAAACCCAAGAAAGAGGGAGACCTCCCGATCGATACGTCCGTCTCGTACCAGAGGCCTTTCGACAGTCAGGTCTACGGTCATGATGAGACGAGGCAGATCTCCGTCAAGGCCTATGGAACCTATGTCGTGGAGGATGTCTTCCTTGTCCACAACGATGGGAGGCTCATAGGGCATGAGACGAGAAAGCACCGCAAGGATATCGATGAGGACATATTTTCCGGTATGCTCACTATTGTTCAGGAATTCGTCAAGGATTCCTTCAAGACGAGAAGTGAAGGGGGGCTCAAGAGGCTCGACTTCGGCGGCAACATGATTGTCATCGAGAGGGGTCCTCACGTGTACCTCGCCTGCGTCGTAGCGGGAGATGAACCCACCTTCCTGCCCCTTCACATGGTCGAGACAATAGGCGAGGTCGAGGGTGGGTATGCCGACGTCCTGGAGAACTGGAGCGGTTTGCTCAGTGAGCTTGATGGGGTAGACGAGATAATCCGGAAACTGATGTATGTCTCCGACGCAGCTGGCGCCGACCTCGTCGGACTGGAAAAGAGCGGTGTTGTCCAGACTATCAGTGCCATAGAGGAAGCGAAGGAAGCGGGAGCGGACATCACTGAGGCCGAGACACTGATCCAGGATGCTATGGAAAACATGGACAAGCAAGACTGGAAGAATGCCTGGAACCTCGTTCGAGAGGCAGAGGATAGCGCCAATTCGGCGAGAGTCCAATATATAGCAATGGTCGAGGACCAGCTTGCAGCTGCCAAGGAGATAGTCGACAAAGCCCATGAGCTGGGAATAAGAATGGAGGAAGCAGAGGAGCTTTTTGAGATAGCCACTCAGGCGATTAACAGTGGGGAGTTTGCCACGATCGCATCTGTTACCGAAAGGATCAAGGACATCATGAGCAGAGGCGGCTTGGAGATCCAGAGACTCGAATCCGAGAAGAACATGCGCGAAGCAAGACTCCTTGTGGAGGCAGCCAAGCAGGAAGGTCTCGACATCTTTGAGGCCGAGCGTCTTCTTAGGTCTGCCGAATCGTCCTATCAGTCTTCCGATACTGAGGAGGTCTCAAGGCTACTCGCCTCCGTGGGAGGAGTCGTGGAGAAGTCAAGGAACAAGCGCTGGAAAGGTGAGATCGAAAGGAGAATAGGTTCACTAGCCTCTGTTGTGTCCAAAGCTCGTGAGCTTGGCTTCGATGTGACTGAAGCCAATGACCTCATGGAGGATGCGAAGAGAGTACTCGATTCCGACGATATCGACAAGATGGAGGCTTACCTCGAGCGGCTCGAGTCCCCTGTTGAAGGAATCAAGAAGAAGCTTCTCCTCGCCGAGGCCGAAGAACGCCTCAACGAGATCGCCAATCTCGTGAACAGGGCGAAGGAAGCGGGTCTGGGCGTTGAGGAAGAAGTGCAGTTGACCTCTGACGCTCGATCTCTGCTGGAGGAAGGGAATCTAGATGAACTGGAGCGCATCATCGAGGCAACCGAGGGCTCTGCCAGGGAGAAGATAGACGAGTTTCTTAAGGAGAGAAGGCCGAGGCTCCACGTCCGCCTTCCGAAGAGAGGATTCCAGGACGATGCGTGGAACCAGTATCGTGTCGAAGTCGAGAACAGAGGAAATCTGGAAGCAAAGGATGTTGATGTCAGGCTCGACGGTGACTTCGAAGTGAAGGGTCTTGAACCCATTTCCGAGATAGATGTCAACGAGAAGAAGCACCTCGATGTGGGCATAAGGCCGAAGAAGTCGGGTGAAACACCAATCGATGCAAGCATATCCTACAGGCGTCCCTTCGATGACAAGATCTACGAGACGTTTGCCCAAGAGAACCTGAATATTGAAAGCTCCGGAACGTATCTCATTGAGGATGTCTTCTTGATACACAACCAGGGCAACCTGGTCGTACGCGAATCCAGGAAGTACAGGGAAGATCTGAACGAGAGAGCATTCAGCACCATGATCGGGGCAGTTCAGAGCTTCGTGAAAGACTCCTTCTCACAGCAGGGGAGCACTGGCCTTTCCAAGCTCGACTTCGGAGACAGCAAGGTCCTCATAGAGAGAGGGAAATCGGTCCATCTTGCCACCGTCGTCGTGGGGGATGAACCCAGGTTATTGCCCCTCTACATAGTCGAGGTCCTGAAAGAGATTGAGGGGACTTATGGCGGAATTCTGCACGATTGGAACGGGAGCATGGAAGGACTGGAGGGAATCCGAGAGGTTGTTAGGAAGCTCCTCTTCATGAGTGAACTCCCAGGTGCAGATCTCGGCGCCCTCGATGATAGTATGATATCCAGGGCCTTCGGTCTTGGGAGGTCTGCCGAGCGCATTCTCGCCCGGGACGATGCCGAAAAGCTCATCACTGATATAACCAAGGAAATAGAAGAGATGGGCTACGAGGATATCTGGAAGAAGGTAGCTGAGTCAATGCCAACGGAGGACGAGGGAGGGATACATCCTGGCATGACCCGGGATGAAGCCTACTCTACGCTCAGCGTGGAGATTCTCAAATCCGAGGTAGGAGAGCTGGATGACGAGGAAAAGCTTAGGGATTATCTGGACCTCATAAACAGGGTCACAAGTGCGGTTGCGAAGGCTCGGTCTGAGAATGGAGTGGAATCCGACGTCCCCGTTCTCGTTGCCGTGCTTCCCGACACTCAAGAGATCAGGGAAACAGTGGAGACCTTCGAGAAAGTGATTAGGGGCGAGGCCAACATAAGGGGATTGGAGACTGTCCCCGTGGACGACGAATGGGACGGGCTCAAGATTGAGGCAATCCCCCACTTGGACATGATTACGGGGAAATACAGGTTCTGGGCCAAGAAGATTGAGACGCTGCTCAAATCCCAATCGGCCTGGAAGATCAAGAGAGGGCTCGACAAGGGTTCGTACTTCCTGGGAATCGAGGGGCAGAGCGTGGAAATCGACCCCAGCATGGTCTCGTTCGAGATTCTATTGCCAGACAACGTCGTGAGACAGAAGTTCAATGGCGGAAGCTTGTACGTCAGTTTCCCTCAAACCGGAAAGACGAGCGATTCTAGACCTTCTCCCGGGGTGACGGAGAGAGCCGAGTCCGACGAGGCGGACGAATCGTCCATCGCGACCGAGATTGTTGGGAGAATACTGGAAATGAGGAAGGACATGAATCTCGAAGATGAGCAGCAGGTCGAAGTCAAGATATCCGCGAATGAAGGGCTCCTCGTGGAGCTCGACTCTCAGAAAGATAGAATCGTTCAGGAGACAAATTCGAAGTGCGTCGAATTCGTTACCAAGGAGAACATAGAGGGCGAGGATGGATACACAATCGAATGGCAAGTTGCTGACGAAACATTCATGATTTCCTTGAGGCGATCGCAAGGAATAGGCAGTCCCGCCTGAGGAAAGTCTTTATCCGAGATGATATATCAAACACCGAGTGGCCGGGGTGGGGTAGCCTGGTTATCCTCAGGGACTGTGGATCCCTTGTCCCGAGTTCAAACGAATCCCAGTGAGGGCTGGGGTTCTGGAATTCTCGGTCCCGGCCCTCCCAACTGTCTGGTCAACAGTTAAATACATGGTCTTGGGTATGGACCAGTTGTGGCTGCACCGATGAAAAAAGTGCAGTTGCGTCGGAATACCTCACAGGAGGATTGCGATGATAAAGCAAGCCGAGAAAGAATACAGTCCGTATGAGCTTGAGAAGAGGATAAGAGACTTCTGGAAGAGATCCAAGGCGTATCGGAAGACCAAGCAGAGCAGAAAGGAAGGCGAGGACTATTTCTTCTTGGACGGGCCTCCATATACAACCGAGTCCGCGCACCTTGGAACCGCTTGGAACAAGATAATCAAGGACCTGATTGTCCGCTTCAGACGGATGCACGGATACAATGTCAGGGACCAGCCTGGCTATGACATGCACGGCCTGCCAATCGAGGTCCAGGTCGAGCGTTCCCTCGGCATCATGAACAAGAAGCAAATCGAGGAGCTGGGAATCAAGAAGTTCGTGGATACATGCAGGGATTTCGCTCTACAATTCCAGGAGAAGATGACCCAGCAGTTCGAGGAACTGGGCGTCTGGATGGACTGGGACAAACCCTACAGGACGATCGAGAATTCATACATGGAGGGCGCATGGTGGACGATAAAGAAGGCCCACGAGAAGGGTCTGCTTGACCAGGCCCAGAGGGTTCTTCAATGGTGCCCGAGGTGCGAGACGGCCCTTGCGGAGGCTGAGATCGAGTACTTCGACGAGACCGACCCGTCGCTCTTCGTAATGTTCCCCCTCGTCGACCGCGAGGACGAGTACATACTCGTTTGGACGACAACTCCGTGGACGCTTCCCGCCAATCTAGCCGCGGCCGTTCACCCGAACCTGGACTACGCGAAGGTGCTGGTCACACGTGAAGGCAGCCGCCAATACGTATGGCTCTACGAAGGGAATGTCGAGCAGGTGATGGGCACGCCGGACGTCCTGAACTATGATGTGAAGGAGACTGTATCTGGCAAGGAATTGGTCGGCCTCGAATACAAGCATCCATTAGCCAACAATGTGCCCTATCTGGATGAGATACGGGGCAACTGGGTTCACAAGGTCCTGGCATCCGACATAGTCACTGATGAGTTCACTGGAATCGTTCATATGGCCCCCGGCCACGGTCCTGAGGATTTCGACATCGGCATACAGCATGACCTGCCAGCATTCTGTCCCGTGGACGAGAGGGGTTACTTCACGACAGACGCTGGGGATTACAGGACTATGCATGTCAGGGAAGCCAATCGAAAGATAATCGACGATTTGACGGCCTCAGGGGCCCTTTTCAACGAGGAGGACATCACACACAGATACGGGCATTGCTGGAGATGCCAGACACCAATCATCTACCGCGTCACGGAACAGTGGTTCCTGAAGGTTAAGGGGCTCAAAGACAAGATGCTCAAGGAGGTGGACAAGATCCAGTGGACGCCTGAATGGGCGGGAGCATCGAGACAATACGATTGGGTGCAGAATGCGAGGGACTGGTGCATCTCGAGACAGAGATACTGGGGCATCCCTCTCCCAATCTGGAAATGCGAGTGCGGGGAGATGACCGTCGTCGGATCCTCCAAGGAGCTGAGCGAAGGAGAGAACTATGTCGAGGGAATGGACCTCCACAGGCCTTCCATCGACTCGGTCGTGTTGACTTGTCCGGCCTGTAAGAAGGAAGTGCACAGGATTACTGACATTCTAGATGTCTGGTTCGACTCTGGAGTCTGCTCCTGGGCGCAGCTGGGATATCCCGGGAGAAGGGATGAATTCAAGAGATGGTGGCCGGCGAGATGGATCACCGAGGCGCCCGACCAGACCAGAGGCTGGTTCTATTCACAGTTGGGGGCTGGAGTGATTGCGTTCGACAGGGCGCCCTACGAGTCTGTCCTAGTGCACGGCTGGTTGAACGATTCCGAAGGTCTGCCCATGTCTAAGAGTCGGGGGAATACGATAGAACCTTCTGGCATCGTCCATGAGTTCGGTGCCGATGCTCTAAGATTCTATCTTCTCAGAACCAGTGCCCCTTGGGAGGACATAAGCTTCCAGACGGATGAAGTGAAGAATGCCAAGAGAACATTGAACATACTATGGAACGTTCAGAGGTTCGCATCCACCTATATGGCCATAGACGATTTCGACCCCGAAGAGTGGTCCCTGGACAGTCTCTCCGATCATATGAGGCCCGAGGATCGATGGATACTCTCAAGACTGCAGAAGGTCAAGATCCTCGCCGAGGAGGAACTCGAGAGCTACAACATCCACAAGGCCTGCCGTGAGGTGGAGGACTTCATACTGAACGACCTGTCCAGATGGTACGTCAGGTTGATCAGGAGCCGAACGTGGCTTGAGGAGGCGGACAGGAGCAAGCTCTCCGCCTACAAGGTCCTTCATGAATGCCTCACTACAATCGCGAAGATATCGGCGCCAATTACCCCACACATCGCGGAGGCCATTTACCAGAACTTGGATGGAACGGCATTGACAGTTCACATGTGCGACTGGCCAGAGGCCGACGAGTCGCTTATCGATTCCAAGCTCGAGAATCAGATGGAGACGATTCAAGAGATTGTTGAGGTCGTGCTCAAGGTCAGACAGAAACAGGGACTCAAACTCCGCTGGCCGGTGAGGAAGATTACGGTGAAACCAGCCGATGCTTCCGCGTACGAAGCTTTCGATGTCCTTCGGGATGTATTCGCGAATCAGACCAACTGCAAGGAGTTGGATATTCTGCAGCCAGGTCAGGATTTCGACGACTACGTGCTCCAGGTCAAACCAAAGGAAGCCGCGATCGGAAAGGCGTACAAGCAGTGGTCTAGCAAAATCGCGACTCTCCTTGAGAGTCGGCCCGCCGAAGTCGTTGCCAAAGAGATAAGGAAAGGCCAGTACGTCCTTGGTATCGAGGGCCACGTCATCCGAGTCGATCCTGAGATGGTGGAAATCGGAATGAAGCTCCCCAAGAACGTCGTGAGCGTGGCCCACGACAAGGGAGAGATATTCGTTGATATGGAAATCACCCCGGAAATCAGGGGCGAAGGGTTCGCCCGCGAGACCATTCGAAGAATCCAGGAGATGCGGAAGGAGATCGACCTCGATGTCGAGGATTTCGTGAGCACCAAGATCAAGGGTGGAGAGGAACTGCTGAGACTGGTAGCTAAATGGAAGGATTTCATAGCAACCGAAACAAGGTCAAGAGACCTGCATCTCTCCAAGGTCGACATCGACGAAGAGTATGTCGTCGAATGGAACATCGAGGGAGAGGTGGTCACCATCGGAATCACGCCTCTCTACATGAAGGAGGCGCTAAACACATTCACACAGATTCCAGGCATCAATGAGAAGAAAGCTGTACTCATGTATGATGCAGGATACAATAGCCTCGCTTCTTTGGAGCAGGCAACCAGTGGAGAACTCGGGAAGATAGAGGGAATGGATGAACTCGATGTCAGGAGGATTGAGAGCTTCCTATCGCTTTCTCTGGAGGAAAGGGCCTTCCGCGCCTTCGTCTGTCCCTTCTGCGATATAGACCTGTCCTCGGG
Source organism: Thermoplasmata archaeon (assembly GCA_023130895.1). Lineage (GTDB taxonomy): Archaea > Thermoplasmatota > Thermoplasmata > RBG-16-68-12 > JAGMCJ01 > JAGMCJ01. The sequence goes on along the minus strand of JAGMAI010000029.1, from coordinate 2,768 downwards.
GACGACGGTCTGCCCACGATGCGGGGAGTCCATCGAAGAAGAGAAGCACATTTGCCCCGAGTGCAAGAACGAGGTCTCGGCCGAAGCCCTCATATGTGAGCACTGTGGGGCCCAGCTCATGGAGGTTGCGGCAGCCACAGTAATCAAGGACAAGATCGACACCCTCACACACATCGGGGGAGTCTCTGTGGAGAATGCGGAATGGCTTCTCTCGAAAGGATACGACTACGACAGGCTAGCTGGTGCCGACCTCGAAGAGATACGGCAGGTCGAGGGCATACGCGAGAGCTTGGCATTCCTCCTGGCAGACCACTTCGGCAAAGTCGAGCATGTCTGTCCACTCTGTGGGACGAAGGTCGAGGCTGATGCGACTGTGTGTCGGCGTTGTGGAACATCTCTTGTTCCCGTCGAGGGGGAACCGGAGGAAGCTCCCCCGGTGGAGGCCGAGGCCCCCGAAGAGCTTCCCCCAGAGGAGGCTGTTCCCGAGGAGGCACCACTCTTGGAGGTTGAGGAGCCTGTCGAGGACTTGGTCGAGGAGGCTGCTGAAGAACCCGAACCCAAACCCGTGCCAGAGGGGCTCGAAGTCGAGGTAGAGGAACCTCCAATCGCGGACGCAGAGATCGAGATCCCCGATTTGAATGATGCCTTCACGTATCTCGTCAAGGAAGAGAGATCGGACTACACATTCAGAATGCTCCTCAAGGGCATCGAGAAGGGGAAACCTGGTTTCTGCGTCACTCGCATCTATCCCGACAAGGTGAGGGAGGCTCACGGCCTTGAAGACGTTCCTATCCTCTGGCTCAGCAATGTGGGGAAAGAGGACTCCGTCCGCCCCAAGGACCTGGAGAAGCTGAGCCTCTCCCTCGAGCAGTTTATCACCAAGAAATCCGGGATCGTGCTTCTCGACGGCATCGAATATCTGATTACGAACAACAACTTCATAACCGTCCTGCGACTCATCCAATCCCTTCGCGACCAGATTGCCATCAACAGGTCCATACTCCTGATATCAGTCAACCCTGCAACTCTCGATGAACACCAGCTTAATCTGCTGGAACGCGAGGTGGATACTGTTCTGGGTCCCTATCCTTAGTGCCCACCGTTGGGTCTGTCGCCGATATCTGCCCCAACCAGATCGTGGAGTTCCCGGTGACTACATGAGGCTATCAAGCACTCTCTTCAGTCTGGTCACGCGATCATAGCCTGAGATTCCCTCCGGCCGAATCCATCGGTACTCCACGTGCTCCCAGTCAATCGTAATCTCTCTTGTGTCGACCTCATACAAGAAGGGATGAACCTCCCAGATGGTGTCATTTCCACGTGCCAGGATGGGCTTTCCCTCCTTCCTGAGCAATGGATTCCCAATGGCGGTTTCCTCAAGGATCTCCTGCCTGGATCTATCAACCGGGTCCTCGTCGTCCTCTAAGTAACCAGAGACACCAGCCCACTTCCCCCTCTGCGTGCCGACCTCTTCGCTTCTCTTCAACAGCAGGACTCTTCCCTTGTTGAAGAGGAAGGACGTGACCGCCTTCCTCAACTGTACGTCAGGCAGCTCAACGGAGGACTCCTCGGCATCTACAACCATCTTGTCCCCTGTTCTCAGGAGGCCAACGTCGATTCCATCAATCATCGGGATTCCAGATATCACTGCGCCAGTTGCCACCACCGCTTCTGCCCTCTCGTTGACAATCGCCACAGGAGCTCGTCTGCTCCTCTTTGTGCTGTACATGACGTAGGACCCGACCGTGCTGCCTCTTCCGAACGGGAATGCAAGAACCTTCCCCCGGATGGACTCACCAGAGATATCGCTCTTGTGGTCTGTTATCAGACCGCTCTGTGGGTCGACGTCACCCAGAAATGAGATAGGGGAAGTCGAGACCAACCCGATACCCTCCGCCCTGCCTCTCGATATCTTTCTACCACTGAGTTTCACAGGAATCTCCTCATCAGACTTCCGACATCGTCGAACACGACCTCCTGTGAGCAGAACTTGGGGAGGTAGAATGCGGCCTTTCCGGAATCCGTTGCCACCACTCTGCTTCTGTCTTCTATGGGGCAGACGACCATGCACGTGTCGCAGAGCACCTTCCCGATGTCTTCCAGCTGGTCGAGAAGGCCTCTGGCCTGGCCGTATACATGGCGGCTCGTGCATAGCCATATCTCGGTCCCTTTCCTCTTCTTCATTCGACGACCGGCTAGGTCCTTGAGCTCCTCCATTGAAAGGTGAGGGCACCCGATGGCGACTATGTCGGGCTCCTCCTCCGTACCCAGCTCCTCTGCCTTCTCATCCAGCTCCTCTCGGCCAATATCGATTCTCTCCAATCCGTCGGCAACCGCGTTCTTGTGCTCGGGAGTCACGTCCTCAATGTGGAAGAGGGGGATCGAGCCCGTCGATGCCAGAGCGGCTCCCAGGGACTTCATTTCACTCTCGCTGGCGGACAGGCCTCGGAAATACGGGACCCCGTCCCCCGCAAACTCCCCCACTACGCATCCCAGGCTGGCGAAGTCCTTTCCCTTCAGCGGGCTTGAGACTTCCACGATCACCGTTGCCTTCCTGTTGCCGTCGATGTGAAGGCCGTATCGTGGCGTGAGGCCCGTCAGTGCTGAGGCCAACGCAGATGGCCCGCCCTCCCTGTTCGTGCGGGCCCCAATGACCGAATTGGCGAAGGCCACCGCTGAGGACTCCGCCCAAGCGATGATATCTCCTCGGGACGGTCGGTTGCCCGCAAGATACGGTGTGCATGTCCAGGACTCCTCCACACCCATCT
>JAGMAI010000028.1 GCA_023130895.1 Thermoplasmata archaeon | reverse complement strand
CCCTCTATCAAGAGGAGACGCTTCACATACTGGACTTCATCGAGCAGGATGAGACGTTTGCCATTGGGAAGCCCCTCGAGAGGGCATCCTCCGTCTCCGAGGACCTGGTCAAGCTCAGATCCATTTCAAGCATCTTGGATGTCGGCGAAAAAGGAGACAAAGAGGCTCTGGAAGTCGACACCGAGATGAGGAGCAAAATCCGTGCTCTGGAGATCAACCTCTCTGAGACCGATGACTCGCGCAAGAGAACGGAAGAACTGCTGAGCACCCTGGATGCGCGCATCGAGCATATGACGCCCTTCGCCTCACTTCCGTTGACGCTCGACATGTACAGGGACTACGAGTCGGTCTCCGTGCGCGTGGGGCGTGTCACAAAGGACCTCTCCGACATCGGCTCCCATCTGAAGGACTACGAGCTCTTCGAGAAGGAACGCTTCGTGGCCCTGTTCGTTCCCATTAAAGGAGCGGAAGAGGCCACGGTGTATCTCGGAAGCAAGGGCTTCGCTCAGGTGGACCTCCCGGACATGGACGGTGACCCAAAGGAGCTCCTCGTCAAGATGACCGCTCAGAGGGAGAAGTGGGAGAAGAAGCTGTCATCCACGGAGAAGAGACTCGACAAGCTGGGGGAGAAGTACTCAACATTCATCCTTTCCGCGGAGGAGACCCTGGCTGTCGAGGCGGAGAAGGCGGAGGCGCCGCTCAGGTTCGCAACGACAGAACACACGTTCGTCATCGACGGGTGGGTGCCGAAGGACGACGCAAGGAAACTGAAGAAGGCCCTTGAGGACATAAAGGGAATCTTCGCGGACATCATAGACCGGGAGGACGAAGAACCGCCCGTCCTGCTGGACAACCCGGAGATCCATGTGAGCAAATTCGAATTCCTGATTCGAATCTTTTCGACTCCGAGCCATGATGAAGTGGACCCGACGCTGGTTCTCTCGTTGATATTCCCCGTTTTCTTCGGGCTCATGATCGGAGACCTGGGATACGGGCTCGTCATGATGGCAGTTGGCTTGTGGCTAAGGAAGAAGCTGAAAGACATACCAGAGCTCTCCAATCTGATGTGGATACTGTTCGTGTCGGGCTTCTTCGCAACGCTCTTCGGGATGTTCCTGTACGGTGACGCTTTCGGCATTGCATTTCACTATCACCCCTCTCCCGGAGAGACCCCCGCCCCTTGGCTCGGGTTCAACCTGATGGGCATCGACATTCCGTATAACGCGCCCATTCACAAGACCGGCAAGTTCGGGGCAATGGATCTCATCGCTCTGTCCATCCTCGCGGCTGGTGTTCACCTCGGGATTGGGTTCATCTTCGGCGTCATGAATGAGAGAAAGCGCAACAAGAAGCATGCACTGGCGAAGTTCGGATGGCTTCTAGTTCTGATCGGTCTTGTCATCGTGCTGTTGAGGGTGGCAGTGCAGAAGGAAAGCCTTGTCGTTCCACAGGCCCTTTGGTACAACGAACTCGCCAATCTCACCTATCCGATCAGAGACGCAATGCTGGAGTCGTTCGTGTTCTTCGGAACCCTACAGATCTCATATGCAGGCGTAATCCTAGTGGTTGCTGGTATGCCGCTTCTCGTCATAGGTGAAGGCGGGCTTGCCATCGTTGAGATAGTCGGTCTCGTGGCAAACACGTTCTCCTATGCGCGTATCGCTGGCGTCGCTGTGGCAAAAGGTGCAACGGCGATCGCGTTCAACACGGTCTGCATGCCCATGATCTTCTACGCGGACGGGAACATCGCAATGATAATCATGGGCGCTATCTTCCTCTTTCTTGCTCATGCGACCGTGTTCATGCTGGGCGCGGTCTCAGCGGGCATCCAGGCACTTAGGCTCCACTATGTGGAATGGTTCATGAAGTTCTTCAAAGGAAATGGAATCGACTTCAGACCTTTCGGAATAAGGAAAGTACAGGAGGTGTAAGAGGAATGGCAGACCCCGGTTTGTTGGCTATGGCAGCCGCCATTACGATGGTGGGAGCAGCCTTCGCGACGGCATGGGCAGAAAAGGTCGTGGGCGCTGCGGCAGTCGGAGCAATGGCAGAGAATGAAGCCCTTTTCGGTAAGGGCATCGTCTTCATGGTGCTCCCAGAGACCATCGTGCTGTTCGGCTTCGTCATAGCCTTCCTATTGGTAGGCAAAGTCTAGGACAAAGGGATTCACAATGGGACTAGAATCCGTAGTCAAGGGCATCCTAGAAGCCGGAAGAAGGGAGTCCGAGGAGATAGTCAGCGGTGGCAAGAAAGAAGCGAGTGGAACAATCGCCGAGGCTAAGAAGAAAGGGACCGAGGAGATGAACAGGAGAGTCGAAGAGGCTGAGGTCCTGGGGGAGAAAAGAAGAGTGCAGGACCTGGCGAGAGCGGACCTCGAAGTGAAGAGGATAGCGCTCGAAGCTCAGAAGGAGATCCTGGACCTGATCTACTCCAAGGCATTGGAACGCCTGCGAGTTCTCCCCTCGAACGATGCCGTCCTCAGACGACTCCTCAGTGCTCACATGGCCGACGTGAGGACTGGAAGGGTCCACTCCAATGAGAGGGACAGAATGACCGTTCAGTCGATCGTCGGCGAAAGCTATGCGGGGACGAGACCGGTTCTGGGAGGCATCGTCATCGAGAGCATAGACGGAAAGACCACCGTGGACCTTACGTACGAGACTCTGATGCAGAAGACATGGGAGGATTCCGTGAGGGAGGTTGCTCAGGTCCTATGGCGATAATGGGGAAGCTGAGACAGAAGCTCAAGGGAAAGATACCCATCGAGCTCGGTAACTACCCCTACGTCTGTGCCAGAGTCAAAGGGAAGAAGAGCAAACTGATCTCGAAGGACAGCTATGCAAGGATCCTGAAGATGGAGACTCCGAGCATCTCGCGGCTACTCGGCGAGGGCCAGTACAGGGAGCAGATGCTCGCCCTCGGGGCGAAGTACTCGGGCGTGGACCTCATCGAGATGGCTACACGCAACAACCTTGCCGACGTCTTCACGCAGATAATCGAGTTCTCGGAGGGCGACCTCAGAACGATGATTTCCAGGTTCCTGGACCGCTGGGACGTCTGGAACATCAAGACCATCATACGAGGCAAGTCCTACGGCGCCCCGAACGAGGAAATAATCGAGGACCTCATTCCGGCGGGTTCGTTCTCAACGGAGTTCCTCCGGAAGCTTGCCGAGAAGGAGACCATCGAGGAGGTCATGGAGGAGCTCGGTGACACCATCTACGACATTGCCTGCCGAGAAGCCAAGGGCGAGGACGAGGAGTTCCCGCCGATCTCGGTCTTCGAGGACGTCCTTGACCGTGCGTATTACTCCTTTCTTCTCGAGATCGTGCCTCCAACGACGCAGCCGATGAAGCTGTTCAGGATGTTCATAAGGAAGGAGATCGACATGATCAACCTCAGGACGCTTCTGAGGACCAGAGAGGACGCGGAGAGGATCGAGCGCGACGTCTTCATCGAGGGTGGATTGGAGCTGTCCAAGGAGGAGCTCGATACGTTCATGCCACTGTCGCTTGAGGATATTCTTCCGAGGCTGCAGAAGTACTCCTTCTACGATGACATCTCGGGTCCCCTCAAGGAGGTCAAGACGAAGGGGCTCAATGACGTGGCCAGAGCCCTTGAGAAGCATCATCAGAGACAGGCATCGAGGTATTCGAACCTCCATCCCCTGTCGATACTTCCGGTTCTGGACTACATGATATCGAAAGAGATCGAGGTGGAGAACATCAGGATCATCGCGCGCGGGAAGCGGGACGGCCTGAGCGAGTCCACCATAAAGGACCTCCTGGTGATCTGAGTGGAGATAGCTGTCGTCGGGGATGAGGATTTCGTTCTCGGCTACAAGCTCGTGGGCATCAGGAAGACGTATCCAGCAGAGGACGAGGAGCTGGAGTCGGTCATCAATGACGTTCTGCAGGACACGGGCGTCGGCATCCTCGTCCTTTCCTCGCGTTCGCTGGGCAAGGTCAGTGCGGGCGCCAAAAGAAGGATAATGGCCAGCTCGCACCCCGTTGTCATAAGTGTTGGCGCGGAGGAAGAAGAGGACCTCAGGGAGAAGGTCAAGAAGGCAATTGGAGTCGATTTGTACAAGAGCTAAGGGAGGAACTGGAATGGAAGAGATCGAGAGACCCGAGATAACACGCCCCGTGGGGGAGACAGCAGGCGAGATCTACCGTGTCGCGGGTCCAGTCGTCACCGCGACTGGCATCCATCCGAGGATGTACGACGTGGTTGAAGTGGGTCATGAGAAGCTGATGGGTGAGGTCATCCAGATAGTAGGGGAGAAGACGATCATCCAGGTCTATGAGGACACGAGCGGCGTCAAGCCGGGGGAGCCCGTCCGTGATACGAAGGCCTCCCTGGTCGTGGAGCTCGGACCCGGTCTGCTGGGGACCATATACGATGGCATACAGAGGCCGTTGAAGGTCCTCACCGAGACGATGGGGGACTTCATCCTGAGAGGCGTTTCCGCTCCTGGCATCTCCAGAGAGAAGAGATGGAGATTCACGCCCACGGTCGCCGTCGGCGACACTATTCAGGGCGGGACCATCATAGGTAAGGTTCAGGAGACCACCTTCACCGAGCACAGAGTGCTCTGCCCGCCAAAGATGTCGGGGAAGGTCACCGACATAAGAGAGGGAGAGTTCACCGTCACCGATACTGTCTGCACGCTCGACAACGGGCAGAAGATCTCGATGATGCAGAAGTGGCCGGTCAGAGTGCCGCGACCGTCCGTGGAGAAGCTGATGCCCTCGATCCCTCTGATCACCGGGCAAAGGGTATTGGACATGTTCTTCCCCGTGGCAAAAGGCGGAACCGCCGCCATCCCCGGCGGGTTCGGCACGGGAAAGACCGTGACCGAGCATCAGCTGGCCAAATGGTGCGATTCCGAGATAGTCGTGTACATCGGGTGCGGTGAGCGGGGGAACGAGATGACGGAGGTCCTGACGGATTTCCCCAAACTGGAGGACCCGAAGACCGGCGCTCCTCTAATGGAACGCACGGTCCTGATCGCGAACACGAGCAACATGCCCGTCGCCGCTAGAGAGGCGTCCGTCTACACTGGCATCACGATCGCAGAGTACTACAGGGACATGGGATACGACGTCGCCCTCATGGCGGACAGCACGAGCAGATGGGCCGAGGCCATGCGAGAGATCTCCTCGCGTCTGGAGGAGATGCCGGGCGAGGAGGGTTATCCCGCCTATCTGTCCTCGAGACTGTCGGAGTTCTACGAGAGGGCCGGGCGGGTCAAGACGCTCTCAGGGGCCGAAGGCTCGGTCAGTGTCGTCGGTGCGGTCTCACCGCCTGGCGGGGACTTCTCCGAGCCCGTGACCCAGGGAACGCTCCGCATAACCAAGGTCTTCTGGGCGCTCGACACGAGGCTTCGAGAGAGGAGGCACTTTCCCTCCATCAACTGGCTCACGTCCTACAGCCTGTACAACAGAACGCTCAGCGACTGGTTCATCGAGAACGTCAGTCCTCATTGGTCCGAGCTTCGTGAGTGGTCCATGGCCATTCTCCAGCGCGAGGCCGAGCTCCAGGAGATCGTCCAGCTCGTGGGCTCCGACGCGCTCCCCGAGGACGAGCAGGTGACGCTCGAAGTTGCCAGGATGATAAGGGAGTTCTTCCTGCAGCAGAACGCATTCCACAGCGTGGACACGTTCGCGCCGCTTGAGAGGCAGTACGAGCTGCTCGCGACCATAAAGAGGTTCTCGGACCTTGCGAAGAAGGCTCTGTCGCTGGAAGTGACCTACCAGGAGCTGGCGGACATGGATTCGATAACGCTCTTGGGCAAACTGAAGTACGAGGAGGACTTCGCGGGCGAGCACAAGAGGGTCACTGACAAGATGGACGAGGAGTTCAGGCAGAAGGAGGTGATATCCTGACCAAGGAGTACAGGACCATCAGCGAGATCGCGGGCCCGCTCATCTTCGTGGAGAAGACGGAATGGGTCGGCTACGGCGAGCTCGTGGAGATAGCCCTTCCGGACGGGACGAGAAAGAGGGGGCAGGTCCTCGACACATCGAAGGACATCGTCGTCGTCCAGGTCTTCGAAGGGACCGCCGGTATCGACAGAAGCTCGAGCGTCAAGTTCCTCGGCGAGACCGTCAAGCTGAACGTGTCCAAGGACATGCTGGGCCGCGTCCTCTCAGGTTCCGGAGAGCCGCTGGACGGCGGACCGCCAGTGATTCCCGAGAAGAGGATCGAGATCCTGGGCGCGGCGATCAACCCCTTCTCAAGGGCCCCGCCAGAGGAGTTCATACAGACCGGGATTTCCACCATAGACGGGATGAACACCCTCGTCAGGGGGCAGAAGCTTCCGATATTCTCCGGTTCCGG
>JAGMAI010000027.1 GCA_023130895.1 Thermoplasmata archaeon | reverse complement strand
AGAAGGAGGAGTTCGCGGTCGTCTTCGTCGCGATGGGCATCACCCACGAGGAGGCGCAGTACTTCATGCAGGACTTCGAGCGGACGGGCGCGCTCAAGCGGGCGGTCCTGTTCCTGAATCTTGCCGACGACCCGGCCGTCGAGCGGTTGATCACGCCGCGAATGGGACTGACCGCTGCGGAATACCTGGCGTACGAGCAGGACTATCACATCCTTGTCATCCTGACTGACCTCACCAACTACTGCGAGGCGCTCCGGCAGATCGGCGCTGCCAGGGAGGAGGTTCCCGGAAGGAGAGGCTATCCGGGCTACATGTACACTGATCTGGCGACGATGTACGAGCGGGCGGGCAGGATACACGGCAAGAAGGGTTCCATCACTCAGATTCCGATCATATCGATGCCGGACGACGACATCACGCATCCGATACCAGACCTGAGCGCTTACATCACGGAAGGCCAGCTGGTCGTCTCGAGGGAGCTGCACAGGAAGGGCATCTACCCGCCGATAGACATCTCCCCGTCGCTCTCGAGGCTCATGGACGCCGGGATCGGCGCGGAGCAGACGAGGGAGGACCACAAGCAGGTCTCGGACCAGTGCTACGCCGCTTATGCGGAAGGAAAGGACCTCCGCGGGCTGGTCGCGATCGTCGGAAAGGAGGCCCTCTCCGGGAGGGACAGGAAACTGCTCGACTTCGCGGACATGTTCGAGGCCAAGTTCGTCCGCCAGGGCAGGGAGGAGGACAGGGAGATCCTCAGAACGCTGGGCATATCCTGGAACATGCTCGCCATGCTGGAGGAGAGGATGCTGACGAAGATAGACAGGGTCACGTTGGAGAAGTATTATCCCAAACGCCAAGAGGGAGAGGATGGTCAGGGAGTACAAGGCGACTAGGTCGGAGCTTCTCGAGCTCAAGAAGCAGATCAAGCTGTCCACGACCGGGCACAGGCTGCTCAAGATGAAGAGGGACAGCCTCATCGCCGAGTTCTTCAAGATCCTGGACAAGGCCAAGGGCATCAGGTCCGGCATCCAGGACAAGTACGACCGCGCCATGGAGAGGCTATCCATCGCGAAGGCGATCGAGGGCACGATAGGCGTGAAGTCGGCCGCGTTCGCCGCGCTCGAGAACCCGGAGATGGAGCTCACAACGAAGAACATCATGGGCATCGTCGTTCCGGAGATTCAGTCCAGGAGCGTTAAGAAGAGGATCGACGAGCGGGGCTACGGCATCATTGGCACGTCCTCCAGGATCGACGAGGCGGCCGAGGCGTTCGAGGACCTGGTGGAGGACATCGTCATCGCGGCGGAGATCGAGACCACGATGCGGCGGCTGCTGGACGAGATCGAGAAGACGCGAAGGAGGGTCAACGCGCTCGAGTTCAGGGTCATCCCCAATCTCGAATCGCAGGAGGCCTTCATCAGGCTCCGGCTGGAGGAGCTCGAGCGGGAGAACATCTTCCGCCTCAAGAGGTTCAAGGAGGCCTGATGGGCCTTATCGACAAGTTCGTCGAGATGTATCAAACCCCCGAGGGGAAGATGCGGCTCTTCCGCATCCTGTTCTGGATATCGACCGCCTTCATGCTCTTCGGGCTTGGGCTGATCGTTCTGTCCGTCTTCGGATGAGGCCTCACAGCCGAAACACTTATTTCCAACCTATCATCGCCCGGGAACAGAGGGGAAACGGAGTGGGTCTATAGAACACTAGGAGAACACTTACAGGAAGACAGGAGCGACATTACAGAGAGTTAGGAGAAACATAGGAGAATAACGACGGAAACGCTTAGGAGCACTTGTCAAGGGCCCCTAAGCAGAGTTGAAGCGGAGTGGGTGTGGAGGGGAAGTGGAGGAGAAGCGGAGGATCACTAGTGAGACATAGGAGAAACAGTGGAGAAACAGTGGAGGCAAAGGTTTAGGAAGGGTAGCAGGGGGGCTCGGAACTCATTCTGTAACGGAGACACAGCGAACAGCAAGGATCCTGCAAGGAATAGCAAGGGCTCGGCAAGGATTCCACAAGGATCCGACAAGAAGCCCACAAGGAAGAAGCAAGGATTCGACAAGGATGTCTATGGTAAGTCCATGGTAAGTCCCTAGGATGTCACAGGAAACCTAGGCGGGACCTTAGGATTTGCCTATGATTTGTCACGACCCGGCCCGTGCACGCTGCCCTGTGACATTCAGGGAGATCTCATTCGAACGGCACATTCCACTCCACGTCCGCCTGAACCCTCACCCAATAGGCCCTTCCCGCCAACAACACATCCGAATCGGAGAGAACCCTCAGGAAGTGAGGCGGGGCGGGGTCGAAGCCCTCCACACGCTCGACGGGCAATGACGCCTTCAGATCATCGACGGTGAAGGAAGTGTTCACAGATGGGAACGACACAAGATTCCAACCCTCGTGCAAATGTATCGTCGTTTGATCGGGAACCACTCCCGCCACAGTGAGGTTGCAGTCCTGTGTGACGTTCACCCATAATCCCATGGTGTGGTTCATATTCCACAGTCCTCGTCTGTATCCTTTGGATGTCGTGTACCATTTCCATTCTTGAGAGGAGGAGTCGTAGAAATATGCCGTGTCGTATTCGACCGTCTGAAGAACGGTCTCGATGGATTCGTCGGGCTGAATGAGCGGGACGGAGACGAGGTTCGGTCCTGGAGAGAGCGGGCTGGTGAACTTGGCTCCCTGATTCTCTGAACAACCGCGATTATGGTTGGCGTCTACCGCACATGCCTGATAGAAGTAGTTGTTCGGATCACCTTCTCCGACTGAAGCGTCCGTGAAGGTAGTTGTGCCATTGGGAAGAGCGATGACGAACTCGTAGCTTAGTCCAGAGGGATCGTATGCTGTCCCTCTGTAGACTTCATATTCGACGACGGAGACATTTCCCATTCCATCGTCTGGAGAAAGGGACCAATGCAATGTCGCGTTCTCCAGGCTGTTGCCGCTCAGGACGGCATCTGTGATCACGGGAGGCTGGGGAGGAACGCTTCCGATGGGAGACATGAGGGGGAACCTGTCCTGGGCCTCGAACATGATACTGTAGGGGACGTCGCCAATGCCATCCCTACCCTGTTGGTCTTGTCCTGGACCGGATAGATGATCACTGCCGTTGTAGTCGCTCCAGTAGTTGCCCCCTGATGGATAGCCATCATCCCATTGATTGAAGCTGCCAAGGCTGAATGCCTGTCCTCCGTTGCCGTTGCCAATGAAGTTGTTGTGAAAGACACTACTGCCATCAGACAGTGCGAGGAAGATGCCATAGCCATTGTACGACAGGTTGTTCTCGGTGATGGTGTTGCCGTCGGAGTGGTCAAGATAAACTCCATTCCAGCTGTGGCCAGATATCGTATTGCTGAGGATCACGTTGTTATGAGAGAATCCCATTTCGATTCCATTCGAGCCGTTGCTGATATGCTGATCCTCGACGGTGACTCCCACACAATTGGCGAGTATCACCTGCCCTGCATCTGAGGGGACTGTTCCGCCAGTGGCATTCTTCCAGTAGCGGACTGGCTTTCCGTTGATGATATTGGAGGTGTCGATTATATGAGTGTTCCAGTGCTCAACGAGGTCGCCATATATGTGAATCCCGGCCTCAACCATGACGTTGCTTGTCAGATTGTTCTTGGTGGAATCAGACAAAACGATGGCGTACTCGGTTGTCGAGACCAGGGAGTTGTTGGTGACCTCGTTGCTGTCGGAGTAGTCTAGGAGGACTCCGTACTTGCTGTCGGATATGCTGTTGTCAATGATGCGATTGCTCAGCGAAAAACCCAGCAAGACTGCTGCATCACCGCCGTCGATGTTCTGGTTCTCAACTGAGACACTGGTGCAATTGGCGAGGATTACCTGACCCGCATCAGAGGGGACTGTTCCGCCAGTGGCGTTCTTCCAGTAGCGGACTGGTTTTCCGTTCACAGTGTTCGAAGCATCAATGATATGAGTGTTCCAGTGCTCTTGGGAGTCGCCGTGGATCCGAATCCCATCGTCGATCATTGTGTTGCCGGTCAAGGTGTTGCTTCCTGAGTAGGCGAGTTCGATACCCATCCAGTTCTTCTGGACTGTGTTGTTGACGACTGTGTTGTTACTTGAGAGAAGAACATGTACGCCAACATCGTTTAAGGAGACGTTGTTGCCTTCGACAGCGTTGTATTGGGAATTCCCGAGCGAGATGCTGTGGGAGCTGTTCGAGACACTGTTGTTGAGAACAGTGTTGTACATGGACTCATCGAGACTGATCCCATATAGACTGTGGTCGGAGACCGTGTTATTCGACACAGCATTGTAATTGGAGAACCCGAGTAGAACTCCAACTGTGCCATTGTCAATGATCTGATTCTCAACAGTGACGTTTGTGCAATTCGCGAGCAGAATCTGGCCGGCGCTCAGAGGAATCGATCCACCAGTGGCATTCTTCCAGTAATGAACAGGCTTCCCGTTGACTGTGTTTGACGTGTCGATAGTGTGCGTGTTCCAATCCTCAACCGTGTAACCCTCAATCATGATGCCGTCACTCACCATTGAGTTGTTTGTGAGGAGGTCCCCAGTTGAGGCGTACATGTAGAAGCCAATACCATTGTCGCTGAGGTTGTTGCTGTCCATGATTCCTTGACCAAAGAAGACCCATACGCCTGCCAGGTCGTTCGAGCGAATCTCGTTGCCCGTTACTGAGATACTTCGGGAATCGTAGAGATTAATGCCAACGTAGTTGTCCGTAATGGTGCTGTTGACGACTATGTTGCCGTCGGCCTGAGAGAAATCAATGCCAACGTAGTTCCCCTTGGCAATTACGTTAGTGACCTTGACATTCTGGACGGTGTCCACCTTGATCCCTGCCTGACCCCAGGTTCGTCCACTATTCGTAACCGTGAATCCTGTGAAGTTCACCCAATCGGAGATTACGTTTACGACTGTCCACATACCATCTCCGTCAATCACCGTGGCATCCCTATCCTCCCCGATCAGAGTCAATGGTCGGATGATGGCAACGGGCTCAGTGTACGTTCCGTTGTACACGAAGACAGTGTCTCCATCCCCTGCGCTATTAATTGCGCTCTGAATCGTGGTGTGATTCCCTGGTCCGCCTCCGCCGACGTAGAGAGTCGTGGCCCTTGCCTCCGGAAGCACGATGACGGTGACAATGAAGGCACTCAGGAACACTAGGAATGCGACAGTCAGCGCCGTCTTCTTCATTCTATCCTCCGCAACTGTATTCCGAAGCTACATCAGGGCTTATAACTGTTTTGCGGATCCGTTCACGTGAGCGAGTTCCATTGTTAGTGGGAAAACGGGCGCTGGCGGGAGTTCGAGGAGCGTGAAGCCGATGGAAAGCGGGAAATAGACGCGCCGATTATGAACTGGTGAATGAGCGGGATAGCTGACGTCTTCCTTTTCGTCTCCATAGCCCTTCTCGCAGCCGGCTTCTTCTGGAAGCACAACCGCTGCCACCTCGTCCGCGCGGCGGGCTGGACGGTCTTCGGCATCTTCTGGTGGCTCCAGATACCCGACTACATCGCGGCGGTGGACGTCTTCAACGCCCTCGCGAGCGCGCTAGCCCTGCCCGCGTTCATGTTCTTTGCATATCACGAGTTCCTTTCCTACCGCTGGCGGGAGGAGTACCAGCCGCTCAAGTTCCTGGCGGGCGCGACATTTCTCGCGGCGGGCATCTTCTTCACAGTCGACAGGATCCCGTTCCTCGCGGGAAACCTCATCCAGGTCGTCGCCGACCACACGGTCGCCCTGCTGAACGCGCTCGGCGGCAACTACTGGACCGAGGGCATCCACTACCCCGGCGGGTTCAGCTGGTACAGGGTCTCCGCAGAGGAGATCTACGTCCCGATAAGGGAAGCGGACATACACATCATCCTTGCCTGCACCGCCATACAGGCCCTTGCGGTCGCGGTGAGCTTCATCGTCTCCACGGAAGCCAAGTGGAAGCGCAGGGGCATCGCGCTCGGGATTAGCATCCCCGTGATCTACATCATGAACCTGGTGAGGAACGTGGTCGTGATACACCTCTACGACGTCCAGAGCGTCAGCTTCGAGCTCGCTCACGGCTCCATCGGGAAGATCATATCGCTCCTCACGCTCGTGGGGCTGGTCGTCCTGCTCTTCGAGATCCTGCCCCAGTTCTATGACAACATAATGGGCTCGTTCGACCTGCTGTGGAGAAAGGGGCCCAAGCACGAGCCGAAGGACATCTACGAGCGGTTGTTGAAGAAGAAGCCTACTTGAGCTTCCGCTCCCAGTCGCCCTCTTTGTATTTCTTCACCCCGACGATGAGGGCCATCATCTCGTCCAGGTCCTCGAGCGAGGTCACGTCGCCCGACCACTTCTTCTCGTGGAACCCGTACCTCGTCTCGAAGTCCATGACAAAAGCCGTCATGGTGCTCTCCGCCCATCTGGGCGGGTTGCCAGCGAAGAACGCCGCAGCGTATATGTGCGAGCCCTTGGCGATGAGTATTTCCTTCTCCCCGAACTCGAACCTCCTCAGCTCGTCATCCTCCCTGAAGGAGTCGCGTATGAACTCCTGTATCGCGGTGAGCATCCCCGCCAGGATGTCCTCGTCCCTGTCGGCATGCAGCCTTCTCGTCCTGTGAGCGATGAGCCTGCCCTCGTTGCCCACGATGAACATGTCCTCGACGGCGTACATCTCCCTGATGCTGCGCCAGGCGAAGATCAGGACCGCGAGCACGACAATGAGAATGAACGCGGACCACGGGAAGAACAGGACGTCCCATATCGGCGGGGCGAGTGCTCGCACACTCACCGACGCGGAGGCAGTGACGCCGCTCACCGTCGCGTTCATCCAGCCGCTGTCGGATATCGTCTGGGCCTTCAGCTCGTTCTGCGTGACGGAGCCCACGTTGCTCGTCCAGACGACCTGGGTCGGGGCTATCTCCACCTCGTTGCCGTCGGCGTCATATCCCACGGCCAAGAAGACCTGCTTCTGACCCACCTTGAGGTCCACTACCTCCGGCATCACTTCCAGCGTCGCCAGTGCCCCGGGGACGATGAGGAAGTCGTCCGTCGTCGCCGATAGGTTGTCGTCGTGGCGGGCGGTGATGTTGCCAACGCTTACCGCTAGAACGGGATCGAAGACCGCGTAGCTCCGCCGCTCGGGGGATATCGTGCCGAAGTTCCCGGAAAGGGACCAGTTCGCGTCCACGGATCCGATGAAGTTGTCGAAGAAGTCGTATCCGTAACAGTAGAGGGTGATATTGTCATCCGTCGTGATCGTCCCCAGCGACCACGGGGAGACCCTCACCAAGTGAAGCGCACCCGGTGTGACGGTGACCTGAACGCTCGCGTTCATCGCCGAGGACGTGTCATTGCAGTACACCGTCCAGACGCTCCCGCTAGCGTTCGCGGAGCCCGGGTAGTACGTTCCCGTGACGCCCACGATGCCCAGCGGGTCGGTCGTGTCCCAGGCGGGCGTGATGACGACCTCGTTGTCCTTGCTGTCGTAGCCCCTGCAGTCGAAGTCCACGGACTCATCAGTCGTTCCGGCCCAGGAGGCGGGGGTTATCTCCAGGAGATTGATCCCTGCGGGCGCGACGTCCACGGTCGCGTTCGCCCAGAGACCGCCTGCGCTGGCGGTGATGGTCCAGGAACCTGCATCATGGGGAACATACAGACCGTTCGGGTCGACCGAGCCGCTCAAATCCGTCGTGGTCCAAATGAACGTCATCGAGAGAACGTGTCCGTACGCGTCGTAGGCGGTCGCGTCGAAGTCGTGAACATCCTCGGCGGTCCCGCTCCAGAAGGTCGGATCGATGACGATGTGATCGAGAGCCCCGAGGAACTCGTAGTCTAGGCTCATGTTGTACAGCTGAGGCGTGACTGTCGTGTCAGTCGTCATGAGATTCGCCCTGATGGTGATGTTCTGAGCGGTCAGTGCGGACAGGCTTGCGCCCGGTGTCGTTGAGATCCAGTTCGATGCGATGTCGTCCCAGTACCAGTAGGTGATATCACAGGCGGGCGGGATTGCGTGCGAGGCGTTGAACTCCCTCCAGCCAACGAGCGGTTCGGCGGGCGTGAAGTCCATTGTTCGCACGAATCCTGTCGGGGAATACTGCCAGCCACTGATCGTTACGGAGTCCACGACCGGAGTTAGGCTGGCGTTCGTCGTCGTGAGCGAAATGTTGTACTGGATGTATTTGGCGGAGGGACTTTGTATCGACTCCCCGGAGGGGTTCATGAGCGGTGGGGACCACGGACTCCAAGAGCCGTCTGGCGGGTTAGTGTCCCCTGTCCTCGTTCTTACGGAGACGTTATATGCGGGGTCCTGCGGTCCTTCGACCCAGGATATGTTCTCCCATATCGTGTTATAGGAAGCATCGAAAACTTGAGACGCGAGCCAGCCATCGTTGTAGTCAGGCCAGATGATGGAGACATTATCGAATCTCAGGTCCGCCTGGCAGGCGGCGGACGTGTCCACGATGAGATGTAGCGGGAGCGATATCTGATAGGTGTCCGCTGCCATCATGTAGGAGCTCAGATCGAAGTACATGGATGTCCACTGTTGCGTGGAAACGAACGTCTTGTTCCAGGTGAAGTCGCTCCCAGAGTTGTTGACCCTGACGGTCGCGTTGTAGAGCGAGACGCCCTGCACGTTCTCGACGAGGTAGTCGAAGGTAAGGACCACGCCGTGCGGCTCTCCGGAAGTCGGGTTGGGTTTCAGAAAGGTCTGGTTGATGTAAGCGGTCTGCTCGAAGCTCTTGTGGAATGTGAGACGGATGTCATCGATATAGAAGAAGACTGGAACTGTCACGTTGGTGACGAGTACTCGAACATCTGTAATCGAGGACAGGTCGCCTGTGAAGTCCTGCAAATGGAAGCGGTACTCCCTCCAACCACCTGTCAATTCCTGACCCGGAAGACTCTGGTCAATGGTCCCGTCACTCAAGTTGAGATACAATGTCAGTCCAGAACCACCAAATGTCGTGTTTCCTTGGAGTGCCAATGCATTATACACCGACCAATCCTGCCCCCCGCCCAGAGTCCTCTCACCTCCCCCCCAATTGCTAGGGTTTCCAGCAGGTGCGAAGGACACCTTCATTGACCCAGTGGGTTCCGTATAGTTGATGTTGTCCTGGAACCTTGAGGCGCCAGGGATACCCATCCCTGTCCAACCTGTGGTCAGTATGTCATTCATGCTATCGAACTGAACATCAACCTCCCCGCTACTGTGCTTGAGGAAGGCATTCTCAGTGGTCCCGTTCCAGCCCGTCGTGATATCAGGCGTGGTGCCGTAGCTCCACGGTCCGCCAGAGGAAAAATCGCCGACAGAGATGAGGTCTCCAGAGTTCCCGCTCAGCTCGATGAAGTTGCCAGCGTCGATGCTGATGTTGTGATCCGCCTCCGCGTCAAGGAAGTCGCCTTCCGTCGAATCAGTGAAGCTCACGTTCACCCGCTCGAGCTCGGCGGCCCCTCCAGAGATGGAAACGCCGGCATACGTGAAGTTCGCGGGCTCGTCCAGCTCCCAAAGGACGGACTTTGTCCCGTCCAAGTTGTCTGTCACAGCAGGGTCCGAGCCAGAGGACGCAGGAAGCCCCATGAGGAACGCGGCTTGCAGTACCACTACAGAAACGAGCAGGAGGCAGCTTCGCCTTCGGAGGCTTTCCGGCTTCATCGGCTTACCTCGAGGTTTTCTCCCTCCTCCCCCAACGTTCTCCCCCTTCGATAGGAGAACTCTCGCTTTCAATGAAACAGATTCTACTTAAAGATATCGAAGAGCGCATCCAGCATCACAGGATTATCCCGAGCTGACTCTCGATGACCATCCTGCCCAGCGCCTCGAAGGCCTCCTGGACGCCCTCTCCGGTCTTAGCGCTGGTGTACATGAAGGGCGCCTCGAACGCCTTGGCGATCTCCGTGGCCTCCTTGTCACCGAACTCGGCCTTGTCCTCGAGGTCCACCTTGTTCAGGGCGATCATGATGGGGACCTTGCCCGCCTCCTTTATCGTGGAGTCCACCCAGTCGTCCAGGTCCACGAGGCTCTTCTTCCTCGTCAGGTCAGCGACAGCGAGAACGCCGTTGGCGCCGTAGAAGTACGCATCCTTCAACAGTTCGCGGAAGCCCTTCTCCCCCATTATGTCCCAGACGGTCATGTCGAGCTGGATGTGCACGTCCTTGCCCTCGAACACTATCTCCTTCTTGGAGACCTTCGTCCCTATCGTGGTGATGTACTTGTCATCGAACTCGTTCACAACGAATCTCCTGATCAGGCTCGTCTTCCCGACGGCCTTCTCCCCAACGAGGCAGACCTTTGACTTCAACCTTCTAGTCTCAACCATGCACATTCCCTCGAGCCGGACGGAACCAGACCCTGCAAAAATCGGGCACAGCCTATATAACCCTATCGAGACGGTTCTCGCGGGTCAAGCTGACCCTTCAGGATGCGCTCGCCGAGCTTCTCGAACGTGGCCTCCACGTTCTCCCCCGTCTTCGCGCTGGTGTAGAGGTACTCGGCGTTGAACGCCCTGGTGGACTGGTCGAGCTCGGCCTCGCCGTACATGACCATGATCTCGTCCTTCAGGTCCACTTTGTTAACCGCGTAGATTACGGGGATCTCTCCGACGACGCCGAAGACGGATTCGATCCAGTCGTCCAGCTCCCTCAGCGTGTTGTACCTCGTGAGGTCGCAGACGGCCAGGATGCCCTTCGTCCCGTGGAAGAAGGCCTCCTTCGTGAGGTCCCTGAACGTCTTCTCGCCCATGATGTCCCAGATGACCATGATGAGGTGGACGTTCATGTCCGCTTTGGGCATCTCGAAGCTCATCTCCTTCTTGGAGACCTTCGCGCCCAGCGTCGTGATGTACTTGTCCTCGAACTGGTCCTTGACGTATCTCCGAATGAGGCTGGTCTTCCCGACCGCCGCCTCGCCGACCAGACAGATCTTTGCCTTGAGCGTTTCCTCCCTCACAGCGATACCGCCTTTATTGGCCTCAAACAATAATTCTACGTTGCAGATAAACCTATTGGGGCAATTCTCAGTAACTATTTCTATTCCTGGGTCGTTCCCCTCCCGATGAAGAAGAGAACGAGGCTCATCCTGGCGCTGGACGTGACGGACAGGCAGGAGGCGATGCGGGTCGTTTCGGAGGTTGCCGACCACGTCGACGCCGTGAAGGTGGGCTATCCAGCAGTGCTCCCGCTGGGGATGGAGCTCGTGGAGGAGATCTCCGGGAGCGCGGACGTCATCTGCGACTTCAAGGTGGCGGACATACCCAACACGAACCGCCTCATCGTGGAGGAGGTATTCAGGCGGGGCGCGAGCGGCGTCATCGTGCACGGCTTCGTCGGCGGGGATTCCGTACGAGCGTGTGTCGAGGCGGCGAAGGGAGATGTGTTCGTCGTAACTGAGATGAGTCATCCTGGCGGGAAGGTTTTCACATCGCCGGTGGCGGACGAAATGGCCCGCCTGGCGGTCGAAGCCGGCGCGAGCGGGATAATAGCTCCCGCCACACGTCCTGAGCGGGTGAGGGAGCTTCGAGAGATTGTCGGACCGCTGCTCATACTATGCCCAGGCGTGGGCGCCCAGGGCGGGTCTGCTTCGGAGACGATAGCCACAGGTGCAGACTACGTGATCGTCGGGAGGTCCATCTACCAGGCGGAGAATCCGCGAGCGGTCGCCGAGAGCCTGGCGGAGGAGATAGCCTCCGCGCTGTGAGCGTCCAGGCGGTGCTTTCGCGCACCCGGATAGGCTCAAGTATTCTCTTCCGTTTGCCTCAAACGCAGGACGCGGATTCTGAAGTCCGTTCATGCAAAGCATTATGATATGTCCAGAGCTTCGGATTGCACAGGCTATAGATGTGAATGAAGAGCAGATCAAGAGAGACCGCATCACGCTGGTCATCGGAATAGTCCTGTTCCTGGTCGGGTTCTCTCCTTGGTGGTTGTTGTTTCCGCTGAATCTTCACCTACGACTGGGCTTGACCGTTGCCTGCGGTTTCGGGTTTGCGGGCCTCGTTGGTTTCTTCGTCATGATTCCGGGTGCAGTCTACTCTATGGAACATGTGTTTTGGAGCAAGAAGCGGACGGTTGAGGGCGTTGCCGAAGCATACGGTTTCTACGGAACTCTTGCTTCGGCACTCGCCGCCCTAATCCTCTTAGGTGAGATACTGCTGAGTATTTGGTGGGTTTTCTCGGTCCTTATGATCGTCGCTGTGCTGAGCTTCCTAGGTCTTTTCATGGGCATTCACGGGATACGTCTCAAGTGGAACCTTTGGGTCACGTCTGCACTCCTCTTATCGACAGAGGTTATCGTAGTCCAGATACTCTACATCTTTTTCGGGGTCCCCACTCTCGGATTCGTCTGAGCGATCCAATCGGCTTCGAACACGATCCACGCTCCTAGTCGCCTCTCGGATTGACAGTATCGGATTCCACCATCAGTACGACCGTCCTTTCGTCGGCTCTCGTTCGATGCTCGACACCTTTCGGTACCGTATACGCTTGATTCTGGCCTATCTCGACCGTGCCACCCCGCAGATCCAGCAGGAGTTTCCCGGATATCACATAGAAGAACTCGTCTTCGTTATCATGATGATGCCAATGGAACTCGCCTTCGAAGACCCCCAGCCGCACGAGGGAATCGTTCACTCGACTCAGGTTCATGTTGCACCATTTCTCTGAACATGTCTCCACGATGCTCGGTATGTCGATGACCTCCGACTGCCCGCTTTTCCCACTCATTTCCGCTCACCTATCCTCATCTATCTCCAGATCATGTAGCCGAAGAGAATCCAGAAAATGATGTTCCCTACGACCAGCACTTCATTGATCATCGCTCCACCTTTGTTCTGTTCTCCACTCACTGCCTCCATCGACGTGTGCATATGAAATCATTTCGGAGGAGGCTATCCCGCATGTCCGAAGGCCCGCAAGCAAATGACATATACCCTTCGCCCCTTACGATATGATAGAGCTCCATGATTCAGATAAGATTCCATGGCAGGGGAGGCCAGGGTTCTGTTGTCGCATCGAACATTTTGGCCGCAGCGGCGTTCTTGGAGAAGAAATGGGTACAATCCTTCCCCTTCTTCGGAGTCGAGAGAAGAGGCGCGCCCGTGACGGCGTACACGAAGATCGACGACAAGCCCATCTGGGACAGGTCAGAAATCACGGACCCCGACTATGTCATCGTCCTGGACGCCTCGCTCGTGGCCGTCGTCGACGTCACGAATGGCCTCAAGGAGAACGGGATGGTGCTCCTGAACAGCGAGAGCAAGCCCGAGGATATCGAGCTCGGTAAGAGCTTCAGGATCGCGACCGTCGATGCAACGGAAGTAGCCGTCGCGCACGGCCTGGGGAGCAAGAGCGCTCCCATCGTCAACAGCTCCATCCTGGGCGCGTTCTCCAAGGCCTCGGGCGAGGTCGACATCAAGTCGATAGAGGCGAGCATACTCAAGATAGCTCCCGCCAAGCACAAGGAGAATGCGGCCGCTGCCCTCGAGGCCTATGAAAAAGTTCAGTTCTAGGTGATACTCATGACAAAAAGTGTCGAGGATTTACCATACATACCTCTGATGAGCGAATCTTCCGCGGTCAACAAGACCGGGGTATGGCGAGTGATCAGACCGATCGTGAACCAGGAGGAGTGCAATCAGTGCTACACCTGCTGGAAGTTCTGTCCGGACGTCGCCATTCAGATAGACGAGGAAGGCAACATCCTGATCGACTACGACCACTGCAAGGGTTGCGGGATCTGCGAAGCGGTCTGTC
>JAGMAI010000026.1 GCA_023130895.1 Thermoplasmata archaeon | reverse complement strand
GAGACGCGGGGCTCAGGACAACGGTGAGAGTCACTGTCACGAGAAGGAACTCAGAGGAGATCCTCGACCTCTTGGACATCGTCTACCCGTTGGGAATATCTGCCTTCAGAATCAGACCGTTCGTCCCCGTCGGGAGAGGAAAGGAGCACAAGGAGTTCATCCCAGAAAGGGAAGACTTCGAGAATTCCTTCGTTCGTCTCGCAAAGGTGAAGGAAAGGTACCCGATTCAGATCACGTTCATAGTTCCCCATTTCACCTTCGTCTTCGACAGAAGTAGGAAGTATGACTCCGAAAGGGAGTTCGACGGCATGCCCTGCGTGTGCGGTAAGACCCTAGCGGCGATTACGCCCGACGGAGGGGTCAGACCGTGTGGTTACTTCTCCTCCGACCTGGGGAACGTGAGAGAGATGAAGTTCTCCGAGATATGGGAGAACAACGAGTTCCTTCAGAGAATGAGGAACCTCGAGAGATTGGAGGACAGGTGTATGGAGTGCGAGTTCCTGAGTCTCTGCCGTGGCGGTTGCAGGGCGTCCGCGTACGAGAACACGGGAAGGCTCGATGCGACCGACCCCCTTTGCCCGTTGGTGGATTAGATGTTGATACCGAAGCACTGCAGACATGTTGGCGTCAAGGACGTTGACTTCCCGCTCAACTCGGAGAGCATCGTGAAGGCCTGGAAAGGGAAGAGGATCTACTTCAGAACGAACTACCTCGTCCTCACGAACGGAAACGAGCACTCCGTCCTAGGAGTCAAGTCGACGGCGTCCGGCGTCATGAATGATATCAACGACATCGATATCATATCCCTTCCAGATGGGACCGTGTGGGTAGAAGACGCGGAGATCGACGTCCTGAGCCCGACACAGCTTGTCCGTGTCGCTCTTCAGCATCCCGGCAAGACGGTCGTCGTGAAAGGGGCGTTCGACCACGTGAGCTTCGTCAAGGATCCTGAGGTCAAGAGGATACGGGTCTTCGATGTGGTCCCGCCGGCCTCGAAACTGGTCAGTCTCGTCAGGAGCGTCGCCGACTCGCAGGCCATCAGTGTGGCGGTGGACGTCGAGGAAGACCTTTTGGACATGAACGTCCTAGTGGAGAAGGTCAAGACAGAGGAGATCCTTCTTCCGTGCAAAGGAGAGTTGGCAACTGACAAACCGGTTCTACATCTGGCGAAGAGCCCCG
The DNA here is from genome assembly GCA_023130895.1 of Thermoplasmata archaeon. Taxonomy (GTDB): domain Archaea; phylum Thermoplasmatota; class Thermoplasmata; order RBG-16-68-12; family JAGMCJ01; genus JAGMCJ01. The sequence goes on along the minus strand of JAGMAI010000026.1, from coordinate 1,846 downwards.
ACGTGCGCGACGCGACTCTTATCGGGTGTGAGTTCTCCAGAAAGGTCGCTAAGGAGCTGTATGGAAGGGAACTGCCATTCATTCAGATATGCCCAAGGAGAATCGTCGGAAGGACCGATGTCCCAACGATTGTGAAGTGCTGCGAACTCCAGTCGGGCTTCAAGGTCGACGGCAACGTGGCGATTGTTCCATGGGGTGCCAAGACCGAGGATGTCGCTCAGGCAATAGAACGTCTGCTTGGAGGGAGCGAGAGCGGATGATCGTCATCTCGCACAACTACCAAGACGGCCCCACCCAGGAAGTCTCGGACCACGTCTTCGGAACGACCAGCATAGTAAGGAAAGCGCGAGAGTTCAAGGGAAAGCAGGTGCTCTTCTGCGGAGTCATGTATATGGCGGAGGACATGTACAACATGGTGGACGGTGACATCGAGGTATTCCTCCCCGAGATTCAGGTCAAGGATGGAGAAATCGACAGACCGAGATGTCCGATGATCAAGAAGCAGACGGGAACTGAAATCGTCACAACAAAGCATCTCGAAGAGGCCAGGAAGACCAATCCCGATATGGTCCTTTCATACATCAACACGCCCTCGAGCATAAAGGCTGAGACGGATGGAGTATACAATGGAACTGTAGGTCTAGACGTCATCAGGAGGATCGCCGAGGAACGCGGAGGCAAGGGCAGCGTGGCCTTCATCGGAGATCATAACGTGAACGAGTGGATTGCGGATGTCGTAAGGCCTGAGTTCCCGAAGTTCGAAGTGATATCTGTGCCTGCACTCGGTGTGCAATGTCCTAGTCATGTGAAGATTGATGAGGCGCTCTTCATCGAGACGTATCGGTCTCTGAAGTCGGAATTCGGCGACGACCTTGGGTTGGAGATGCACGCCGAGGTTACGCAAACGCTTCGGGAGTTCGGTTTCGAGAATAGCGCCTACTTCGGCGGGACGGATGGATTGGTCCACAAGCCCATGGAGTCCGATATCAACCATTGGTTCGTGGGAACGGTCGAGGGCGTCGTGGACAGACTCAGACGCGAATCGAGTAAGGATATCTACTCTCTCGGAATCAAATGCCCGAACATGTCATTCACTACTCCTGAGAAGGTCTCGGCTGCAAAAGAGTTGCTGGAAGACGGTGGCCCCGTCGCAGAGGCTCGCTACGTCATGTCGGACAGACCCTATTTCGATGTAGAGATTCTACGGCCAGAGGTCGTGAAGGGAATGACGGAAGGCTCCTCGCGGACACCAGCGGTCAGAATCACCGTGGAACAAGGGATCGGTGAAAAAGCAAAGCGGGCCCTGGAGTCACTCCTCTGATATCATTCTTCCATGGGACACTTAGCACCGCAAACGTCACATTCGAGACATTCCTTGACTTCCCTCTTCACGGAACTGTCGTCCCCGGCGGATGTGTGTCTGCCTGCTCTAGGATCCATCTTCATCTATCAATACTCTAGGTCCCCTTATATAGTTTTGCCCGCGAATATCATGAAATCACCGCTTTCCGTGCATTGTGTGACGAAATACCCCTGTCGCATGGCGTTTTGTGGTATTCCATCTGCGTTACCTGTTGTTTCTATCACGGAAGGCATAAATACGCATCTAGTGATAGGAAAGATTGAAGACTAGAACCGCCATTTGGCTACGTCCCCAATAGGCGTGAGGATTGGAAAAACATGAGCGACCGAGTGTTGGTGGTGGGAGGAGGAATCGCAGGAATCCAATCCGCCCTCGACCTTGCGGAATCGGGCGCCGATGTGACGATTCTCGAAAGCTCTCCCTTCATCGGGGGCCGCATGGCTCAGCTGGACAAGACGTTCCCCACGAACGACTGCTCCATGT
>JAGMAI010000025.1 GCA_023130895.1 Thermoplasmata archaeon | reverse complement strand
TCATAGCCCTCGTTCTTCTCTCTCCGTTGACAGCGGAGCTCCTGTCAGGCTCGTCCCCGCCGCTGGAGTTCTTCTTCCCGCCAGGATTCCTCCTGCTCGTGGGGCTCTACGGCAGCGGCGTCCTCCTCGTGAGGGAACTCGCCCTGAGGTGGGGCAAGGGGTGGCCATCCATCCTGCTCCTCGGGGCAGCCTACGGGATACTCGAGGAAGGGCTGATCGTGAGGAGCTTCTTCGACCCCGGTTGGATGGACCTGGGCATCCTCGGGGAGTACGGCAGGTGGGCGGGCATCAACTGGGTGTGGAGCGTCTGGCTGACGATCTTCCACGGCCTGGTGAGCATCGCTGTCCCCATCATCCTGGTCAACCTCATGTATCCCTCTCAGAAGCGCGCGAGGCTCACGACGGACCCTCAGCTCCTGCTTCCCGTCCTCGCGCTGGTCGTCATCGCAGCGGTCTCGCCGTTCCTCTTCGAGTACGAGCCAGAAGCCCATCTGTATTCCCTCGCGGTCCTGTCCATGGTGCTCTTCGGCCTTGCGGCGTACATGTTCCCGAGGGACTGGCCCAGGATGAAGAGCGATGCCCCCATTCTCCCGCCGTCCTACTTCTCAGCGATCGGGTTCCTGTACATGGTCTTCAGCCTCGTGATCGTCTACGCCCTGCCGGGGGCGGGTCTGCAGCCCTACGCCGTCATCGCCCTGCTCTGTCTCCTCAGCTGCGGTGCTCTCTGGGTCCTGATCAACTCCGCCGGGAGGGGATACAACGAGATGGCGCTGCTCGCGCTCGTCGTGGGCCTGCTGGCGCCGTTCATCATAGTCTCCTTCGTGCACGAGGCGAACGGGATCATCGGCATGAGCCTTGTCGGGATAGCCTACGCCGTCTACCTCTTCCTGCTGATGGTCAGGGTCGGAAGGGGAGCTCCCGAGGCCAAGGCGAGGAAGGTCCCGATAGGCACCGGGAAAGACCTCTAGACGGGTGGCCGATCACGATGCGATGATCACCATCGAGAGGCGTCTCGCGGGGAGGCACCCGGACCTCAGTGTCGTGGCTCTCACTGTCACCGGAGTCACGGTGGAGAGGACATCCGCGGACCTGGAGGAGCTGACCGGATGCGCCGGTGCGTCAAGTGAGGTCGAAGATATTCTCATCGAATGACTTATAAACCCGTAGGATTCTTCGCAATCGGGATTCGCGTGGCCGAACAATCACCTCTGACAGGGAAATGCCCTCACTGCGGCGCGGAGATGGAGTCAGGGTTCCTCGGGAGCGAGAGCTTCGTGAGCGGGATGAAGTGGTTCAAGGAGAAGACCATACTCGACGTTGGCGGGGAGAAGATCAAGGAGCCAGGGATGAGCGGGATGGTCTACCTTGACGGGTTCATCTGCAGGAAGTGCAACACGATAGTCGTCACCTACTAGCCCGGCCGCGGGTCTCGTCACGACCGTCCTTTTCTTCATCGTCCTGGGTCTCATAGTCGCAGGCTTCCGTGAACTGGAGACCTGCCGTTCTCTCTCGGATGCGCTTCGAGCTCCGCGGGACCATGACCTCCTCGCCATCGACCAGGACCACGTCGAAGAGGTTGTCCCGGATGATCGGCATCATCCGCGTCGACCGCTCCGGCTCGATGAGCACGCGGACCTCCGGCGTCCTTACCCGCACCCCGAACAGGCCCACGCCCTCCTTGCGGAAGTAGAACCGGTTCCGATAGGCGTTCACCGCGTTCCCGAGCGGCATCCCGACCGCCGAGAAATCCGCCCCGAGCTGGTATGCCACGGCCTGCCTTATCGCCTCCCGCCAGTTCTCCAGCTTCATCTCGACGGCAATGATCCTGCCGTTCCCGACCGCCATCAGGTCGACCCACCTGTTGACCATCCTCACCTCCGCGAACGTCCGATACCCGTGCTCGGCGAAGAAGGCCTCGAGACTACCCCTCAAATGGATCTCCTTCAGTTGGGACACGTTCGAGAGACACGCGACAGGTCTTATGAATGAGAGGCAGGGGGATTCGTGAAAGTGTGGGAGCTAGTCGCCCCGCCCGAAAACGACGAGGAAGATCCCCGCCAGAACGAGAGGCCCGCCCAAGATCACGAAGACGGAAGGGACCTCTGAGAGGAGCAAGTAGGCCAGTACGGATGACAGTATGGGCTCCGCGAGTATGCTTGCCGAGACCAACAGGGCCGCGACGTAGCGCAGCGCCCAGTTGTACAGCGTGTGCCCGAAGATCATGGGGATGACCGCGAGAGCGAGGAAGAGGACCCATTCCCTTTGGTCGTATGGATAGAGCGGTGTCGCGAAAGCGAGACATCCCAGCAGCAGGAACACGGTCGCGGCCAGGTAGACGACGAAGGCGTACGGCAGGATCGGGATCTTCTTTCTGATCCTCCTCCCGCTGAGAAGATACGCCGCCAGGGCGGCCATCCCCACCAGGGCGAGGATGTCCCCGATGAGGCTCTCCGTCGTGAGGGCCGCGTCACTGACGCCGATCAGCACCATCCCGAAGAGGGCGACCGCTATGCCCACCGCCGCGGTGCGTCCGGTCCTCTCGCCCAGCCAACGGTGGGAGATGATGGCGATGGGTATGGGGTGCGTGCTCACGAGTATCACCGAGTTCGCGACGGATGTGAACTTCAGAGAGGATATCCAGAACCCGAAGTGGAAAGCGAGCGCGAGCCCCACGAGGGTCAGCGTGAGCACCTCCTTCCTGGAGAGTCGGATGAGATCCCTTCCCTGGAACACAAGCGTCGGGACCAGGAGTATCAGAGTCGCGAACGCGAGCCTGTAGAAGGCTATCACGAGAGAGGGCGCGTCGCTCCATTTGATGAAGATGGATGCGAAGGACACGGAGACTATCGCGATTGGAATGGCCGTCCGAGGATTCATCTTCGGAGACACAAACCAGCATGTGAGCGCTCGCATTTTATTGTTCCTCCGAGGCCCTCTGATCCGCCAGGAGGGGCACTGGGAAAGCTTTTTTCGGTGGAGAACAATCCCCCCGACGATGGCAATCATAGAGGAACTCGCCGATGAGGATGTGGAGGAAGCTGCGAAGGCGACGAGAGACTGCATGCGGGACGCCTGGGAGCGTTGGGAGAAGGACTACCATCCCAGGGAGGCGATGGAGTCCGATCTGACCCGCCACAGCGCTGAGGAATTCAGGAAGAGCACGGGGCTCCCGGAGGCGTTCACGCTCATCGCCAAAGAGGAGGGGAGGATCGCGGGCGTCTGCAGCGGACACATGGTCGGCAAGAGCGGCGTGGCGAGCCTCGGCTGGCTGGGTGTCGCGCCGGAGTCCAGGAAGCAAGGCATCGGGAACGAGTTGCTCGAAGCGGTCGAGGCGCATGTCAAGGACAGGGGCTGCCACAAGATCTCCTTGGTGATCCTTCCCTGCCTGACGGACGCCGTGAGGCTTCTCTTCAGGCGAGGGTGGGTCCCGGAGTGCAATCTGACCCGCCATTGGTGGAAGGTGGATGTCATGGTCGTCAGCAAGTGGTTCGACTAGGGGGTGCGTGGCGATGGAAATGAGGGAGCTGACAATCGAGGACTACGATGCGGTGATCGAGCTCTGGCGGGAATCCGGCCTCTCCCACAGGCCCGAGGGAAGGGACAGTCGCGGGGAGATGGAGAGGCAGATGGGGCTCATACCGGAGCTCTTCCTGGGAGCGTTCGAGGGTCCCGTCCTCGTGGGCGTCGTCATCGGGACCGATGACACCCGCAAGGGTTGGGTGAACAGGCTCACGGTCCATCCGGACCACGGGAGAAAAGGCATAGGGA
>JAGMAI010000024.1 GCA_023130895.1 Thermoplasmata archaeon | reverse complement strand
TGGGATACGAACCCTACGGCTCGATAGCGTACCTCAGCAAGAGGGACAGCGATGAGGTCTGATACGCCCGGATCTCAGAAAGAAATATGAACGATGTGAGTTTTCCTGTTGCGGGATCGAACATGGGATCGAAAGACGAAGAGATAAAGGGCGTCCTGCTGACGATGAGGAAGGAGAACCGGGACTACGACGTCGTCCTCACGGACAAGAGAGTGGTCGTGTTGTACATCGGCGAAACGCTGGACCCCGTGTCGAGCCTGTTCCATGACGTCACGTGGTCAGGAGGCGACCCCCAGGCCGCGAGCCAGTGGAGGACCTTCTATCAGGGGAAGGACGTGGAGGAGATGCTCAAGGGACACCAGTGGAACTACGCTGTCCCCTTTGAGGACATCAAGACCGTCACTCTGACGAGACACCCTCAGGGCGGGGGCGAGGTCCTTTTCGATACCGCCAAGGGCTGGGTCCACTTCATCTTCGCATACTCTCCCGAGCTTGACAAGGCGAGGATGCTGATGCCGCAGGTATTCGGTGACAAGGTCGTCATCAGGGCATAGAGCACGAGCCGTCGAAGGCCGCACGGCTCACTAATTCGTTCACTTTCCTCGATAAGGGCTCAGCAACATTTAAGTCATCGGAATGCCTATAGTATATTAGACTGAGTGCAATTGCACTCTTCCGATAGGGGACGAGGATGTACGAAATATCCGCATCAGGCCTCAGCTGGCATAATACAGTTGCTTCAGAGGGAAGGAGGTCGGTCCCGTGAGGGCAGAGGTTGTCGTTCTCCTCGCTGCGGCGGGCGTTCTCCTCGTCATCGGTGTTTTTGGATATATGATCACGGAAACGGAGATCGTGGCAGGCGATCCCCCGGACGTACAGATGATACAGCCCTATCTCCCGGCAGGGATGACATCTCTGGCACTTGGCCTGATAATCCTGGTTGTGGCTGTCGTCGCCGCGGTCGCCATGAGATCGAGGTAGTAGCCACTCGTTCTGACTCGATTCTTGAACCCGCGGGCAGACGTTTATGTAGTCCTTCTTGAATGAGCATAGAGTCGAGACGATCTGATGTTCAAGAGGGTAATGATCATCGCTGATAACTACAAGCTCATCGATTCCCTGCTCAGGTATACCCCTATTCTTTTCCCCGATGCGGAGTACCACGTCGTGAGCATCGTGGACTACAGCTATGATATCATGTCTGCGACCTCGTTCGTGGACGACTCGCTGGAGCGAAGCGCGGTGAGCGCCCTCTTCCATTGCGTTGACAATCTGAAGGCGATGGGCATACAGGCAAAGAAGGGATTCTACAAGGGCAACTTCGAGGCCATCGTGGAGAACTACGTCAGGCGCCAAGACATCGACCTGGTCGCCACGGAGACTCCCTTGGAAATGGACCAGAAGCGGACCCACGTATGCTGGCACCTGGAGAAGATATTCAGGACGCCCATCAAGAACGTCCTCATCCTCGACAGAATGCCGGAACTCCGTCGCCCCGAGAGGATCTTCATCGTTGTCGGAGACTCCCCGAAGTCGTGGCTGGCGGCTGAGCGGGGCGTGCTGCTCTGCAAGGAATTCGGGGCAGCGTGCGGGATGAGCTATGCGGGAAAGAAGGCGAGAAGGTCGGTCTATGAGGGTTTCTCCAGACTCGCGGAACAGAACGAGGTCGACTTCGAAATCAAGGAGTTCGAATGGAGCATGAAGGAGGAGATACCGAAGTTCCTCGAGGAATTCGACTTCCTTGTGATGAGCCGGGGAGGGTACAGGCTGAGGGACCAGCTCAAGATGGTGGTGAGAACACTGCCCCTGTCGAGAGGCGAGATAAACATACTCTTCTACGCCCCGATCCCCGTGCTGCTGGTAGAAGGAGGAAGGGGGTAGACGATGGTCGAGGCTTGGATCCAGGCAATCACTGTCGTCATTTTCGTCGGCACGTTGGTCCTGATGGTCTTGGAGAAGTTGCACAGGACAACGGTCGCGCTATTGGGTGCCGCTGCGATGATTGTCGCCCACCTCCTCATTGGCTATTTCCAACCTACCGATGGTCTGTACACACCCGACCTGGGCTTCATTGCGATAGACTTCAACACTCTCGGTCTCCTGTTCGGGATGATGGTCATTGTCGGGGTAATAGCAGAGACAGGATTGTTCGAATTCGTGGCCATCAGAATGGCGAAGACAGTCTTAGGAAACTATTGGGGACTCATGCTGATGCTCGGGGTTGTCAGTGCCACTGCTTCAGCATTTCTCGACAACGTGAGCACCGTTCTTCTGCTGATACCCATCACGATAGCGATTGCGAAAAGGCTCGAGTTGAACCCTATTCCTATTATTATGGTTGAGATACTTGCATCCAACGTCGGAGGGGCGGCTACACTCGTCGGAGACCCGCCGAACATCATGATCGGTAGTGCCGCGAACATATCTTTCATGAGCTTCGTCATTCATATCACGCCAATCGTAATAATCACCATGCTTGTAGCTATCCCCCTCTTCAAGTGGATGTTTAGAGAGGAGATCAAGCAAACCCCAAGCAATCTCGAAGAGATTCTCAAGACGAATGAATGGGATGAGATCAAGAACATGAAACTTCTCAAGAAGTCTCTCATCGTGATGGGAATCGTCATCATTTTCTTCGGGATTCACCACATACTCCACATACCGGCCTCTGTCGTTGCGATTCTAGGTGCTGTAGCATTGCTCGTCTGGGGAAGGATACATCCCGAGGATGCGCTGAGGCACGTTCACTGGTCTACGCTCATCTTCTTCGCAGCCCTTTTCGTTTTCGTAGGAGGATTGGTTCAAGTCGGGGTCATGGATGTTGTTGGAGATGCTCTTGTCGGCCTTACGGGAGGCAATCTACTTGTAGCATTGGTGTTCATCATATGGTTCTCCGCGATGACTTCTGCTACCCTGAGCAACATCCCCGCGACCGCCACTATGATTCCGATTATCTTCGCTATGGAGCCATATTTCAACCTGGAGGGATTCTTCATCAATCCAATGTGGTGGGCGCTGTCGATTGGTGCGTGTTTCGGGGGAAATGGTCTGTTGGTTAGCTCACCGGCGAATCTTATTGCCGTGGGGATTTCCGAGAAGTTCGGGTTTCAGATAACCTTTCGATACTTCATGCGCAAGGCCTTCCCGTTCATGATTCTCACGTTGATTGTGGGAACCGGACTGTTGCTACTGACCGTGGTAATCCAGCTTGCCCTGATGTAGCCCAGGACCACGATGAACCGTCCACCTCCCCTTTCGTAATCGAGGCCGTTCTCGCTCAATCGGAGCATGTGAACTGGATTCAGAGCTCGGGACCGCCGTCCGGAGGCGAAAAAGGGAAAAGCAGATTCGCATATTCATTCCCGTGAAGGATTTCCAGGAGAAGCTCGAAGTCACGAAGTTGACGCTCAGATGGGCGATCAGCGAGTTCGAGAGAGTGGCCCTTGCCTGCAGCTTCGGGAAGGACAGCGTCACCGTTCTCAGTCTGGCCCGCGAGATCGACCCACAGATCAAGGTCTTCATGATCAGAACCGGATACGGCTTCGAAGAGACGGAGAAGTTCAAGAACAGGCTGAAGGAAGAGTGGGACCTCAACATGGAGGAGATATTCCCGTCCGTGAGCAAGGACGAGCTGGAAGCGGAGCACGGTGAGGACCTCTATTCGCGCGACCCGAAGCTGTGTTGCGAGGTCCTGAAAGTGGAACCCACGATAAGGTACCTGAATAACCTGGACGTGTGGATAACGGGTCTCAGAAGTGATGAGACGGAGTTCAGGACAGACCTCAGGAGGGTCGAGGAATACGAAGGGATGCCTACGAAGGTCAATCCGATCGTTGACTGGACAAACGATGAGGTGTGGCGATTCATCAAGGACAATGGGATTCCGTACAACCCGCTGTATGATGAGGGTTATGCGAGCCTGGGATGCAAGCCGTGCACTCTTGCCGGAACGTGGGGGCGGTACGAGAGGGCAGGCAGGTGGCACGGGAAGGAGAAGAAGGAGTGTGGGATGCACCTCATTGACGAGACACGAGAATCATAGAGAGCGATTGTGTGTCGTTATCAGGAACCTACGATTTTGTGGAATAGCCCGATTACCACAAAAAGAAATTTATAATACCATGAGAATACACAAGCGAAGGGATGGGAAGATGCCTTCGGAGGAGATTGAATGAAATCCATGGAATTATTCCGTAAGCATAGTGGGCCATTTGCGTGCGTGTTCGTCCTTTTCGCCGCGCTTCTCTGCACCGTGATGTTGGGCACCACGATAGTGATTGCTCAAGACACCGAAGCTCCCGAGATAGACCATACACCAGTGAGCGAAGGATGGGTAGACGTTAAGATACTAATCTCTGCCACCGTGACTGATAACGTGGAAGTGGACGAAGTCTGGCTGAACTACACAGATGTGGCTAGCGTTGGATTCAATGAGACAATGACCCCCGATGGGGACATATACAATTACACCATACCAGCGCAGCCTTCTGCGGGCACCGTAGACTACTTCATCTGGGTAAACGACACAGAGGACAACCAGAACATGACAGCCACAAACGCGATCACCATATCAGTGGACGATGTGCCTCCCGAAATCGACCATACACCAGTGACCGAAGGATGGGTAGGCGTGGAGATACTGATCTCTGCCACGGTGACTGACAACGTGGAAGTGGACGAAGTCTGGCTGAACTACACAAATGTGACTGGCGCTGGATTCAATGTCTCAATGACCGAGGATGGAGACGCATATACCTACAGCATACCAGCGCAGACCTCCACGGGAACTGCAGACTACTTCATCTGGGTAAACGACACAGAGGATAACCAGAACATGACAGCCACAAACGCGATCACCGTATCAGTGGACGATGAGCCTCCCGAAATAGATCATACGCCGGTGACTACCGCCAATGCTGGCGTGACATTCAACATCTCCGCCATCGTAACTGACAACGCTGCCGTCGATGAGGTTCACTTTGACTACACGGACGTTGGTGGCGCTCATCACAACGAGACAATGATACTGGTGACGGGAGACACATACAACTACACGATACCAGCGCAGGCTTATGCAGGTACATTGGAATACTTCATCTGGGCAAACGACACGAGCGATAACCAGAATATGACTGGGAGCTATACCATTGATATTCAAGCCGCGGACACTACTGACCCGACGATAACTCACACGCCCGTGGAAAGCGCCACGGCTGACAAAGAGATTACGATTGAGGCAACGATCACGGACAATGTTGGCGTGCAAAGCGCAACCCTCTACTACAGGAAGCAGGGTGATGCAACCTACACGAGCGCCGCTATGAGTGCGTCCGGTGACACCTACACAGCCACGGTACCGGCCTCGGCGGTGACAACCGACGGAGTGGAGTACTACATCTCCGCTACGGACGGCGTGAACGTGGCCACTTCGCCAGCAGCAAACCCTGAAACATCGCCTCACGAGATTGAAGTCACGGAAGAGGCCCCGCTGGACATGATGTGGATCTACCTTGCCCTGGCGGTGATAATCATCGTCGTGATCATCATCGCGGTAGTGGCAGCCTCGAGGCGAAGAGGAGCACCTCCTGAAGAGCCTTACGAGGAAGAGGAGCCGCCGACAATCGAGTAACCAGCAATAATGCCTCTCGGAATAAAGGATAGTTTAGGCTATCCTGTCTTTTTCTTTTTTTCACTCTGACACAGCCCTGGCCATGTCGACGCGCACCTTGGGTAAGAGTTATATCGTATCTGGGTAATTTACTCTCGATATCATGAGAACCACGACCGCGATAGTCATTGGTGCCATTCTCCTGGCCTCTGCCTTGTTCATGTTCGTTCAACCGAGTTCCGTTGCAGATACCTTGTCCCCAGAGATCACGAACATCACGCGGTCCCAGAAGTACCCGATGGAGGCGGAGGTCGTGACATTCAACGCGACCGTGACCGACTCCGACGTCATCACCTTGGTCGAGATGTACATATGCTTCCCAGGAACCTGCGTCCCTGTGACCATGAGCGATCCGGACGGAGACTCGGTCTATGGAGCCAAATACGCGATGCGCATTGGTGTCGACTACGCTGACATTCAGATATCGGCAACCGACGAGTTCTTCAACAACAACTTGACGGATCAGGAGTTCTTCCCGATTGTGCACGGGATCAATCTGACCGCCGACGCCACTCCGAGCTATCCCGTGATCGACGATCCATTCTGGGTGAACGGAACTGCCGTGTACGATGAGAACAACAGCGCACCGGCCGAGCAGTCACTTGTGAAACTCGAGATCCTCGAGACAGAAGAGAACTGGACAACGTACGTGGGCAGCAACGGTAACTACTCGTTCGCCCTCGCCGCGCCGAGCGTTCATGGCTCGTACAATCTGAACATCACTGTAACGAATCGCACCATGGCTGCGAACGTCACCCTTCCGTTGGATGTCGCGGACATCGACACCGATGGGGACGGCACTCCGAACTACCTTGACGAAGATGATGATGATGACGGTCTGACGGACCTGGAGGAGGCCGCCCTGGGAACGAGCCCGATAGACCCAGACACGGATGGAGACGGTTACAATGACAACGATGATGCGTTCCCGCTAGACGGCACGGAGTGGAGCGACAATGACGAGGATGGGATAGGAGACAACTCTGATGACGATGACGACAACGACGGTCTGACGGACGCGGAGGAGGCCGACAAGGGCACTGACCCGACGCTGGCGGACACGGACGGGGACGGTGTCGACGACATGGAGGACTATGACCCGCTCGACCCCAGCGTTTGGGATTCACCTGCGGAATCCTTGGATCCCATGATATGGGTCGTCCTGGCCATAGTCATAATAATAGTCGTCGTGATAGTGGCTGTGGCGCTATCGAGCCGTAGAGCTCCTCCAGAATAATCACTCCGGACCACCGTGCGGTCAAAGGACTATCCAAGTGTCCACTGATGTCGAGTGCATCCAGTAGCCGTATCCGGTAACCATCAGGTCTGAGCCTACCGGTGATATGTCCCGCAGGAGATATGGCGTGGCCGCAGGGTCAAAGGCCTCGGCCTCCGACACATCTGTCACAGCCATCACGTTCTGTATGGTGTACACGGTGCTGAAGGACGGGAATCCGATAAGATTCCACCCTTTCTTCAGATCGATATCGGTGGATGTCGGAACCAGACCGGCAATCACGAAGTCGTCCGGTACTGGCGTGTACAGCCAGAATCCCATGGTCCGATCGAGGGTCCCCAGGTCATTGATGTTCTGTCCTGCGTCATGGCTCTTCCAGTGGTCGGCCTGATCGGCCGCGTCGTAGTAGACAGCTCGTCCCGAGGCGACCGTCTGCAGGACCGTTCCCGCAGAAGTGTCCGTCGGGGCAAGTGGGAAGGAGACAAGATTCCATCCGGCCGAAAGGGGCCTGACGAACTTCCCAGCGACTTCTGAGGACTGTGTCACTTCCTCGCCATCATCTGCCCAGACATAGAAGAAGTACGTGTTCGGGTCACCGTCGCCACATCCCATGCACGCCCAGGAATATGTGGCCGCTCCGGTTGCCGGCTTGCTGCCGACATAGCTCTGAGGGCCGCCCAGAGTCGGTGATGTGTAGATGTCGTACTCCACGACATCGTTGAAGCCTCCGCCGTCATCGGCGGAACCAACCCACTCCAGTGTCACGTCCGAAGAACCGCCACTGAGGTACGCTCCCGTGAGTAGAGGCGGCTCTGGCGGGAAATTGGGTGTTCCGATTCTGAAGAGTCCAGTTTCGTCACAGGACTGCTGGCCGTTCGAGTCTCGGACACATATCTTGACCTTGCAGTCGCTAGAGGAGACCGCAGGAACAGACCAGTAGTGGGCCTCATCGTTCACCTCTCCTGAAGTGACAGGATTCCATGACAGGCCACCATCGGTTGTGTACTCAATATCGACACCATCCACGGCGATCTCGACATCATGCGCCCACCACTCGATCGTGTACTCGGTCTCCCGGAGAACGAGGCCGCCAGCTGTAGGCCTTGTTATCTGCACCGTTGGCGGTGCAACTCCATCCAGCCAGTAGACAGTATTGTCCATCACAGCTTCGGCGTTCGTGTCCGAGGGATGTGTGTCCGTTCCTTCGAAGTAGTCGAACGAGATGTAGACCACCCTCGAGTCCGCATCGTGTGTCGCTCGCAGACCCGCTGTGTTGGCAGTTCCAGCATAGACCAGAATCTGATTGGCACCCAAGCCTTCAGAGATGCGACTCGGAGAAGAGTCGAATACGTCGAGACCTGAGAGCCCGTTGGTTATTGGGTCGGTGAATACACCGTCTGCGGTGGTCTGAGGGACAGTGTCCGAGACGAAACTTGCATGGAGATTGGCCAGTAGCCAACTGCTCCAGGCCCCGCCTTGGGCATCCTGACCGATGTCTTCCCCAGTGATGAACAGGCTTCCTCCTGCTCCGAGATACATCTCTAGATTGGTCCTATCAGTCGGGGAGAAGGTGGTCGTTGCCTCCCCTGTGAACCACACAAGAGCGCCGTACTTCGCAATGTCAGCTAGCCCTGGCATTGTCCTGAGGTTCTGAACGTTGGAGTCACCGAGTTCGAGCGTGTCCCAGACATCAAAAGGGATTCCAGTCTTTGCCATCACGTCCTCGAATCTCTCATAGCCTTCATCCATCGTGTCTGTGCTGTCTCCGTTGACGAGCAGGACGGTGGGCTCGACGAAGTCGTACGACTCAGCTTGGAGAACAGGGGCGTTGTAGAAGTTGTAACCGGGACCCGTGAGGGTCCACATGTTCCTGTTATCGGTCTGAACAAAGACAGCCACTCCGAGGTTCCTCTTATCGGCTGTCACATGGCTATCAGGTTCTGTGCCATTCCAGGGACCGACCTGGAAGGACTTATGGTACTCCACTGAATCCCCCATGTCGAAGCCTGAGGGAAGGCTGTCTTCATTCAGCACTTTGCGTACGACTCTATCGTACACCCTCTGGTGTCCTGCTCCGTTCTCTCTCGTATTGGCGTCTCTGTGATAATTGTGATTCTGATATACCATGAATCTGACCTTCAGGTTGGTTTCGGTAATCGGATCCGTGGCCGTGATTCGAGCGTGTACGTAGCCGGTGTCCCCTGTGATGTTTCCTGAAAGCTCTATCGTGATGTTGCTCATTTCGGTGGGGCCCAGCTCCTGCTCGATCATTCCCCTGTTAACGTTGTATCTGGAGTACCTGCTCGTGGTCGACCCGCCAATGTCCCAAAGCTCGGCTCCATTTGGTGAAGGTGCGTTGTCATCGCCCGTGTAGGGGCCTCCACCATCGATGATGACGGTCGGGTAGTAATAGGTCGTTTCGGCATAAAACCAGGGGCGACTAGCGATATCAGTGACAAAGAACTCATCAGATGAGGACGGATGATACGACAAAACGACCAGATTCTCATGCCCGAACTCATGTTCCAGCCTCTTAATCGTATGGCCTTGTGAGACGCAAGGAGGACACCAGT
Source organism: Thermoplasmata archaeon (assembly GCA_023130895.1). GTDB lineage: Archaea > Thermoplasmatota > Thermoplasmata > RBG-16-68-12 > JAGMCJ01 > JAGMCJ01. The sequence continues at coordinate 5,558 of JAGMAI010000024.1, read as the reverse complement.
CTGCCGTGATCTTCTCCAGCAGAACCTTCCTAGGCGTGGATCCGCCTCTGCTTCCTATCGCCGTTTCGTTGGTCTCCTCCGAACCAGATGATTCCGAGACATAGCTGAACCCGGCGAATGCCGAGCTGACAAATACCGCGGTTAGAATCATTGCCCACACATACGTAAGTCGTGTCTTCATTTCTGCCTCCTCCTAGATGGCTGAACTGAATGTCTTCAGTGGCAATATGAGGGGTATTCTATATCAACGTTATGACCGTTTCAGGCATCCGACACGATCTAGACACCGCAACACCCTTATCTACGGGCTCTGTAATCACAGGAGGGGTAGTAACCATGGCGACAGAAGAGAGAAGCAGCGGATCCACACTCCTCGACGCTCTCAGGATAGCTGTGCAGCTGGAGGAGTACGGATACAGCTTCTACAAGGAAGTGCAGGGGTTCGTCGAAAGCGAGAAGGGAAGAGCTCTCCTCGAGTACCTCGCGGGCCAAGAGGTCGATCACATCAAGTGGCTGCAGGTGGAGCACGATAACCTCGAGAAGGACATCAAAGAGGGCCGGAGAAGCGACGAGAGACTGAACATCGATCTCCCGGACCCTCGGATCGTGTTTTCGAAGAAGGACGAGATAACGCAGAAGATGGACTCGATAGAGGCGACGAAGTTCGCGCTGGACATAGAGAGAAGGTCCATCGAGTTCTACTCCGATTGCGGTCAGCTGACGAGCGTGGAGACCGCGAAGGAGCTCTTCGAGAAGCTCAGTCGCTTCGAGGAGTCGCATGCGAAGCTGCTCGAGGAGAACCTCAGCTACCTCGAGACCGAGGGAGACTGGTACGGCTACACGCCGATACTCGAGGGCTAGCTGCTCGACGGAACGGCCTTCGGGAACGCAAGATCCCCGCACAAGTAGTGATGAGATGAGACCCAGTAAAGTCAAGATCAGGATAACGAGGATCCTCGAGGGCGGTAGGTGTCCAGGTGGTCACACCGTGGGCGAGGAGTTCGTCTACCCGGATGACAGAGGCAAGATATGCGCCAGCGCGATGAACACGATGTTCCCCGCGGTCCGGGTGCTGCAATTCGGCGGCTCCTTCCCGTGGGAAGAGGACCCAGACGTGGCCGTCCTCTGCTGTCCGGACGCCAAGAACCCCGTCGTCTTCGAGCTTGAAAGGGAGAATCGGACCGGTGACTAGAAGTCCACGTCCAGATCAAGGAGCTGCTTGACGAACGGCCCGAAGACCAGGTCCTTTATCGTGATCATCCGCTTGATGCTGTACAGCCGGATCAGGGGCATGTCCGCGATCATCTCGTTTTCCTTCAGGTATCGGATCAGGGCGGAGTTCTCGACCTTGAAGTCCTCGTATGTCTTGTAAATCGAGAGCGTGAAGTTCTCGAACCTCTTGGCGGCCAGGAACATCACGGAGTCGGTGTCGATATAGCTCATGTCGATGGTCCCGCTGTCAAACGGTGTCCTCGGACTGTACTTCGTGTGGCCCAGGCAGAGTATCTCGAACCCGAGCTTGTTCAGGTTCGGGATGGTGATCGTGCGGATCAGTCCCCTTTCCTCCAGCCTCCTGCGGATGTTGGATATCGTGTGCTTGGACAGACCCGTCTTCTCGGCAATGGTCCCGTCCCTTGCATCGGGATAGCTCACGAGAGCGTAGAACACCATCTTCTCTCTCGTCTTCAGAGTGGCGGGGTCGCCCTTCACGAACTCCCCCCTGCTCTCCGCGTCTTCATCGTCTATGCCGAAGTCACTGGCCAGTAGCCTCGAGTAGTCGAAGAACCTGACTATGTCGCTCGTCTCCAGAGGGAAGACCATCTGCGTAGGGAATGTCGCTTCCAGCAATCCGAGCTCGGCGAACAGCTGCGTCCTGATGTCGCTGATCTTCTCTATGTTCGTGTAGTTCTTGGAAAAGCTCAGCGAGAACCCGTAGTTCGTCTCACCGACGGAATAGAAGAGCTCGTCATATATCTCGATCCTCTCCCTCGCCTTCTCGACCCTGGCCTCCGCAGAGACCGCCGGGTTGAACTCCGCATACGTCACGCCGAGCATCTCGCAACCGAGGTTCTGAAGGTAAGGGATCCTCTTTCTCGAGAAGTATTCCTCCTTCGCCAGCCGGTGCTTGATCGTGGTCACCGTGGAGTGCTTCATCCCGAGGACGTCGCTGAGCTCTCGGTCCTTCATGTCCGTGTAGCGAACGAGGCCGTGCAGCACCCGCTTCTCGTTGTCTGAGAGGTGACCCCTTCTCACAGACCGCAGAAGGGGGCGAATCGACAAAAAGGTTTTCATGGGACTTCCCGATATCCTCCATCCGAATTGCGCATTTCGTCATTTGGGAAGGTTCGATAATCCGATTATTCCCATGTATCGAGGATAGAAGCGCGTCCCCGCAATCCACCAAATAAGGCTTATATATCCCTTGAAATGTAATTCTGTCTGCCTCGATATTGAGGCGAGGTCCCCCCATGGATGTCCGTTCCAAGACTCGGTTAGCCTTCGGTTTTCTTGAGGGAACAGGCAGTGGGGCGTTGTGGCATTGCGCACGCAGAGGATCTTACGTTTTCGGAGGTTGTTATCCTTGAAGTACTGGCGCAGACCGCTTGACAAAGACGAGATCAAGACACCGAAGGGGCACATATACCTGATCCCGGACAGGTGCAAGGGATGTGGATTCTGCATAGAGTTCTGTCCAAAGGGCGTCCTCGAAGAGTCCAAGGAGATCAACAAGAAGGGCTATCATCTGCCCAAGATCGCGGACGGCAAGGAGGATGACTGCATAAACTGCAATTTCTGCATGCTCATCTGCCCTGAGTTCGCCATATACACGGAGGAAGGAGAATGAAAGCGGTGCTTACTGGAAGACATTTCATGCTGGGCGACATCGCATGTGCGGAAGGTGCTATGGCAGCTGGCTGCAACTTCTTCGGCGGCTATCCAATCACACCCGCGACCGAGACCGCCGAGAGGATGGCCCTGCGCCTCCCGCAAGTGGGCGGACACTACATCCAGATGGAGGATGAGATAGGAAGCCTCGCGGCCGTTCTGGGTGCCTCGTGTGCGGGTGCGAAAGCGATGACGGCGACGTCCGGTCCCGGATTCAGTCTGATGCAGGAGAACATCGGGCTCGGGATAGTGACGGAGACCCCGTGCGTGATCGTCAACGTCCAGAGGGGAGGACCGTCAACGGGACTGCCCACCCTGGCGGGACAGGCGGACATGATGCAGGCGAAGTGGGGTTCCCACGGAGACTACGAAGCGATCGCCTATGTTCCCAACTCGTGCCAGGAGATGTTCGACTTCACAATCAAGGCCTTCAACACGGCAGAGAAGTACCGCCAGCCCGTGTTCGTCATGGCGGACGAGATAATCGGCCACATGACCGAGAGGGTCGTGATCCCTGGACCGAAGAAGATAAAGCTCGTATCTCGAAAGAGGCCAAAAGGCAAGAAGAACTATCTTCCATTCAAGCCGGACAAGGACCTCATCCCGCCGATGGCACTTGCGGGAGAGGGGCATGCCATACACGTCACCGGGCTCACGCACGATGCCCGCGGGTATCCCGTGATTGATGAGGAGACCCAGCACGAGATGGTCACGCGCCTGATCGAGAAGATTAGAAGGAACGCGCCGAAGATATGGGAGTTCGAGGAAGTCATGACGGAGGATGCGGATATCGTCGTCGTCTCCTACGGCGCGGCATCCAGATCGGCTGGGAGGGCGGTCAACATCGCGAGAAAGGAAGGGATCAAGGCCGGCCTCATGCGCCTGATCACCGCCTGGCCATTTCCCGAGAAGCGGATAAAGGAGCTCGCGGAGAGTGCGAAGGCGTTCGTTGTCCCGGAAATAAACATGGGACAGATCTCCCGAGAGGTCGAGAGGTTCGCCTCTGGAAGGGTCCTAAGCGTTACTCACGCGGGCGGAGGAATGCTATCACCGGAAGCGGTTCTACAGAAGATCAAGGAGGTGGCGAAGTGAGTGTAAAAGGAGCAGGCGACGAGGGCAGGATAGAGACCGGCGAAGAGCACCCGCTCGATCACATCCTGAGACGGGACCGGCTCCCCCACATATGGTGTCCAGGCTGCGGGCTCGGGTCCGCGATGACCTGCTTTGCCCAGGCGATCGAGGGGGTCGACATACCTCTTAAGAAGCAGGTGTTGTTGTCCGGGATCGGATGCACTGGAAGGATAGCTGGGTACGTCAATGTCGATTCCTACCACACGACCCACGGGAGGGCGATACCGTTCGCAACGGGGCTCAAGATCGCCAATCCGGAGCTCTGTGTGACCGTCTTCAGCGGGGACGGCGACCTCTTCGCCATAGGCGGGAACCACTTCCTGCACGCGGCGAGGAGGAATGTCGACATCAACGTCATCTGCGTCAACAACTTCAATTACGGGATGACTGGCGGTCAGCAGGGACCGACGACGCCGGTGGACGCGAAGACCACGACGACCCGCTACGGGAGCTTCGAGCATCCCTTCAATCTTCCATATCTGGCGGCTGCGACAGGCGCCGTCTACGTGTCCCGATGGACGACCCTGCATTGTCGTCAACTCGAGAAGTCCATGGAGAAGGCCCTACAGAAGAAGGGCTTCACGTTCATAGAGATCATATCCCCGTGCCCCACGGGCTTTGGCAGGCCGAACAAGCTCGGGGAAGGGCTTGAGGAGCTGAGGTACTACAGAGAGAAATCCGTGATAAAGAACGACGCCTCCTGGGATGAGATGGACCTCCACATGCGCGGGGAGGAGCCCATTGTGGTGGGCGATTTCGTGGACACGGAGAGACCGACCTATCTCGAGCTGGAGGAACAGATGCTCAGAAAAAGGGGGTTCATGAAGTGAGCCGAAAAGAGGTTCGTATAGGTGGCTTCGGCGGCCAGGGAATAATCCTAGCGGGCTTCATTCTGGGGAAGGCGGTCGCGATCTATGAGAAGAAGGAGGCCGTCCAGACGCAGTCCTACGGTCCAGAGGCCCGAGGCGGGTCCTGCCTCGCGGATGTCATCATCAGCGACGAGGACATCAACTACCCGATGGGGACGGTTCCCGACGTCCTCGTTCTAATGTCCCAGGATGCTTTCAATGAGAACCATGACAAGATAGCGGACGATGCCATCTTGATCGTGGACGAGGACCTCGTGGATGCGTCGGCGTTCAGGAAGAAGAACAAGGTCTTCAAGGCTCCCGCGACGAGAATCGCGGAAGAACTGGGGAAGAAGATCGTCGCCAACATCGTGATGCTCGGGTTCCTGGCAGCCGTGGCGGATGTGGTCAGCCACGATGCTATGAAGAAAGCCATACTCGACTCGGTCCCGAAGGGGACAGAAGACCTCAACCTCGAAGCCTTTGAGAAGGGATACGAACACGGCAAGAATTCGGTGGCGAACTAGTTGGACAAGGGCGTCCTGGTGATAGGAGGAGGAATAGCCGGCATTCAGAGCGCGCTCGACACGGCAGACGCCGGTCGCAAGGCGGTCATTCTCGAAAGCTCCCCCTTCATCGGGGGCCGTATGGCACAGCTGGACAAGACCTTCCCCACGAACGACTGCTCCATGT
>JAGMAI010000023.1 GCA_023130895.1 Thermoplasmata archaeon | reverse complement strand
AGATTCGTACTGGATCAGTTTGACGACAAGTACATCAAGACGATAGGAGCGAAGGTCTCCAAGATGGAGGTCCTTCTCCCTCTCCCTGGAAACAGACGGGTGAGAGTAATCATGATGATCTGGGACATCATAGGGGAGAGGAACGTCGCAGAGCTCTACATGTCATCTCATTTCATGGGCATGCAAGGCATCCTGGCGGTCTGCGACGTGACCAGAAAGCGCAGTCTGGATAATATCGGTGATTGGGCCTCCTCCGTCTTCCAGGTCGCAGGGGTTGTGCCCATCCAGATCCTGGTGAACAAAACGGATCTGGAGGATCAGTTCGAAATCGAGGAATCGGATGTGACAGAATCTTCGTTGAGCTTGGCTTCCCCGGCCGTTTTCACCAGTGCCAAGACGGGAGAGAACGTCGACGGGGCGTTCAGCGAGCTGGCGCAAACGATTCTGTTCGGGAAGGACATGAAGGAAGTCTCAATCGCGGCTCACTGAGACCTCTGAGAGACCGTGGATCCGATTCTTCCAAGGAGCTTCTCGGCGATCCTCGTTTCGATCCTGGAGAGTGTATGATTGTACACGGGAGAAGCGGTTCCTGGAGGACAAACGCACTCGCGGACGACAGACTCTTCCTCAACACCCTGGTGGCGATGCTTCACATTGCTGACGGGGATGCTCTCGCGGAATACGCGGGTTCTCCCCGAAGAGTTACTTGTTCGAGTTCAGTCGCCATTCTTCCTGAGAATGCTGACGGCCCTTCGATCCAGAGCTGGAGAGTGGCCAGAGGTTCGACGTACCCTTTCCAGCACGGATATGTGGTTATCGTTCTTGATTCCCAAGACCCAAGACTTAAATCGCTTTCCTGGAAAAGGCGTTTGATGTCATCACAGGTTGCGCTTCGCCCTGGAAAACCTCACAAGAGAGGCGGCCTTTGGACTTCGATTTCCGACTCCACAGGCAGAACCCCACCCAGACTGGGAAGGATAAACGGTCAACACGGTGCTAGGAGCGGGAGTCCGAGAGACAAGGCAATGGGCATCGTGGTCGATTCATACAATTCCGGGACCGTGCAGCTGTCCAAGGGGAACCTGGAAGAGGCTGAAATCCTTCTTATGGAAACGATCAGCAGACATCCTGCGTTCGAAAAGGCCTGGAACAACCTGGGCGTATGTCTGATGAGAAAGAGAGTGTATGAAAAGGCCGACAGATGCTTCCACAAGGCCCTCTCGATAGATCCGTCCTACGAGATTGCGAGACTCAACCTAGAAGAGTGCAAGTTCCTTCAGGTCGTGAAGCAACTCTGATGGAACTCAGCGTTGGGATCCACCAGAACCAAGACCTACCGGAGCGCTCTTCCGCAGAACGGACAGAAACGGTTGTCGGGACGCACAGTGGCTCCGCAAAGGCACTCTGTCGATGAGAACTGCGCCCTTCCTGCGATCGTTGTCACTGGCAACTCAGTTGGGCCTCTCACCGAGTTCTCGAAGTCGGTCTCTTCTTGATGTCCACCAGAAATACAGGGTAAAGGGAAGTGCCAGAATCGCAACCAGAGTGATCGTCTCGAGGGGGAATTCAAGTGCAGGGATGAGTCCCAAACCCAATGGCAGAACCAGGATGAGTATCAACAGGAACAGAATGGCGAAAAAATACCCCACAACCAAGTTCCACCATTTTGTGGCCGGTATCTCCTGCATTCTCTTTTCCTTCCTTACCTCCGACTCTTCGTCACCCACGGAATGTCCCTCCGAGCCGCATCCAAAGTGAAACCTGATATGCGTGCATATGTATCTTTCCGTCGGGGACCGTAAGGAAGGACGACACGTGTTTGATTTCGTTATCGACCTATCATCTTCTGATAACCTTGGTAGATCTGGACGGTTCTGAAGCCAAGGGATTGATAGATTCTCAAGGCGTCTTTGTTTGCGACATTCACACTAACATATGCGGTATCCATTCCCTTTTGTCGTATCCATTCAATGCTCTTCAACGTCAGAGCCGTCCCGAGTCCCCTTCTCCTATCCGAAGGAATGACAGCCAGTGCGTAAGTGCCCCCTCTCTTGACACCATGTTCCTCATTGAATCTCCTATTGATCCCGCTCAGAACCATGGCCACCACCTTTTCATCCACGTCCCTTTCAGCGAGGAAGAACCCGGAATGGTTCTCTTCATCCTCCAAGACCCAGCCTTGTTGGAATCTCTCCAAAGACATCCGGGGATACCTATCTCGAGTGGCGAATGCCTCGTTGAACACCTCAACCATGGTTTCCAACTCTTTGGGCATCCTCGCCACCCTGATTCGATAGCCCTCGGGTACTATGGCCTCCTCCGCAAGTCCGGGATCTAGCTCCATACCGTGATTCTGGTACTCGCTCTTGGAAAAACCGAGTCTTTCGAGCAGACGAGCTTTCGTCTGGAACTTCGTGTCAACTCTCGTCTGTATGAACTCCACCCCCTGAGCTTTCAGGTATTCCACGATTCGAGCGAATACTTCTCTCTCCGCATCCGTTCCGAAATAGTCTGGTAGGATATAGAAATCGATGTAGCCTACGGGTCCCTTGACCTTCACGTACTCGGGCATGCAGATGGCTCTACCACTGCAGATGAGCTTACCAGCTTCAATTGCGGCGAAATGTGCCCGCGGATCATAGGCTGGATGCTCTAGGACTACCCTGCGAAGCTCTTCAGACGTAAGTGGCCTGTGATCGGGATTATCGCTCTCGCTTTCATTATAGAGCTTCGTGAAATCCTCCAGATCAGATTCTATGAAGTTGCGAATCTCGATACGCATCCCCCGTCACTGATTGATGCATCACTGAAAAAGCTTTTCTGTGACTACTGGGAAGGGGATGAGCCAGAGGTCGTCCTTCATAGGGAAGTGCGTCATTTCTCGACAGGAGACTTGAACACCTCAGCAACAGCCATATGTGAGGTCTGACCGGAGGATTCCATCGAAGTCTATCTTCGGGCAGAACCTCTCATCATTTTGTGCATGAACACAGCCATCAAGGAGTCCACGAAGACCAGAAAGAAGACCACCAGGATTAGAACATCAAATGACGGACGGATGACAAGAACCACGAACGGGAGGAGCAGTCCGAAAGTCACGACCTCCTTGATTATCACAAGCTTCCAGAACTTCTTCGAGGCCGCAGGAGAGAGTCTACGATCGCGCGCCAGGTCAGGAGGCTCTTTTTCGACCGCATTCGTCGGATGGTTCTCAGGGTCCAGGACTCGGGCCATGCGTAGTTTGATGCCGTCCTGAATCATGGTCAAGTTCTTTTCTCTTCCGTCTCTGAGCTTGACAGTCATTCTGGGAGTGAATCCCAACCAGTCAACATGCTTCGTGTCATCAGACAGAATCTTCCTCGACAAGACGATTCGCTCGACTTCATCCCTTCTGAGTGTCATCCTTCCCAACAACCTCTTGAGTATGACCTCGTCGCGCCCGATTCCCACCGTGACATACAGGTGCCGCACGAAAAAAGGGGGGAGGACCATGACCAGAAACATAAAGACAATAATCGGCGCGCCGCGCCAGAGAGTGGATGCTGGGAAAACAAGCAGAAAGGCGACCAGAATTGCCAGAGCTAGAATCAATATGTATACGACCTGGATTCTCACGGGCCTATTCGGGAACCATTCGATGTCATCCTCGTTGCTCAGACGTTAGTCCCTCCAGCCTACACGGATTATCTGGCGGAAGAGGATAAGCCTTTCCCCCGAAACGATTTCATACGTGCGGGGGGATTCCGTCACGCTGAGAGGGATTGAGTGAGAAAGCGCGGTCCTCTGTGTTACATCGGGAAGACGGGGAATCCTATCGATGAGTCCGTTCAGGCCCAGAAGAGGGCGTTCGCTGCAAGCATGATACTCTTTGGTGTGGTCTCTCTATTGATGGCTCTGTGGGCGACTGGACACATCCATCTACGAGATCAGACGTATGATTTTGTGCTGGTCGCTGGGATTGCTGTCTTGATGATAGCCTTTCTGGGTTACGGGCTCTCACTTGGGTTTGAGGTTGATGCCATATACGGAAACGGAATAACCAACCGAGACACGACTCTGATTGACAGGATAAGAGGCCGGACCTTTACGTCCTTTGCCGACATCAAGACGATTAGGCTCATCACCACTGAGAGAATAGATGGTGTTCTGGAATCCCTTGAGATCGTTGGCGATCGAGGTCCCCTTCTCAGACGATTCCACAACAGAGAGTATATCAATGATTTCTATAGCAATCTTGTCCGAGAAATCCGGACGAAATGTCCTGATTGCGTATGGGAAGAGGTGGAAACAGTAGGACGGAGGAGATAGGAGACCTGGGTGACGTTCTCGTGGACCCGGTTCTCTATCTCAAAGGCTCTGAGGAAACGGTCGTCCTTCATATTGATCTGCGCCATTCTTCCATCAGATTTCCTCAGATTGAATCACTCACCAACCAGGAAGACAGCAATCTATTTACTCTTTGACAGAGATGGAACAACGACATGGGCGGAGAATTGGAGTCACTCGGCTCAATATTCCTTCATCCGATTGCTTTGCTGATCTACGGTGCGATTCTTGGTTACGTGGCTGGAGTTCTCCACCAAAAGAGGCAACATCATCGAGAGGATTGCGTGGCAGACATGAAGGAAATATTCTATCCAATGACCATACAGACCAACAGATTCCTGCAAGGCGAGGCAAACCTCTACGATCACTCTTTTGCTTCTTACTTCAACAAGTATCGAGAACTCGAAGAAATGGGAAGATTGCAGCCCAAACGGTTCCGGATGTTCGTGTCAGATATGGATGGACTTTTCCTCAGGATTCGAATGTTTGAGGATTTCAAGAAAAAGACTTTCGATATTTTCAACCAATTAATCGAAGAGGAAATTCGTGAGCAAATCGAATTGCACTCAATCGACACAAAGAAGCTACCAGGTTACAAGGATTTCTCTCGCTTCAACTGGAATCAACTTGTATCTGTCCTAAACGATGATAAGAACGAGTTGGCGGAGATGTACGTCAATGTGGACAAACAAAAAGGCACTTCGAGAAAGAAGCCATGGAAACTCTTCTGGGATGAGAACTGGGAGAAGTCTCGCAAGTTGTGTTTGCAGGTATATGGGAAAAGAGAAGAAGTCTTCGGTCGAGCCAAGACTATCCATAAGAACCTCCTGAAAAAAGGGCAGAACATCTATGTGGATTACGGACATCATTCACCTTCCTCTGTCTCGAGAAAGGTCGCATTCCAATGAGGAGCACGACATAATCAGGTCTCAGTGCGATTCGGAACCATATAAAGGGTTGTATATCCTAATGATCGACCGATGACAGAGCCAGACACCCGCGGCGCGAAACCTTTTGTGACAAGAAAATGGCAGAAGCTGCGCGTAACGCGCGCCGTTTGTGTCGGTTGTGGGGTTCGAGATGTACGCTGACTGGATGTGCAACGAGTGGTCACCTAGATTTCTCTGTAGGGATTTGGGAGGTGGAGAACCTAGCGTTGGGTGGAATCGCTCGCACAGCCAGGGCAATCTGTCATTCCCTCTCCTCCGGAACAACCCGAACAGAACCACCATATCTGGCAGTCGGGGTTTGTACAACAGTGTGTTGCTGGGTTCACATCGATTTCATCCTTTCCTTCTCGGCCACAGACCTCACACTTCGGGTCTGGCAGCAATTTCATCTGCAGAACGTCCCTTCGGTTGTGATGCATAGCTCTGTATGTGTTTTCCATGGATTTTGCAAGGAGAATCCTGAGCTCATCCCACCCCCTGTACGTGTAGGACTTGAGTTCCAGGTCGTTCGGGGGATCACCTAGACCAACGGGACTCCCGCTAGTGATTATTCTGTTTTGGGAACTCACCATTCTGACTTCTCGGAAAATCACTTGGCTAGTTCCTCTGATGAACTGGATGGGTGCGAATCTCGGTTGGGCTCCTCGATAGAGGCTTCTCAGATAGGCGAGTTCATCCTGGGCCCCGAGTTCGCGACCACCCACTCTGGTGACCCAGATTCTGTTTTTTGCCCATTCCGTGAAGAAGTAGCTTTTCCTGGTCACAGCATCTTCGTATCCCGCGGGTCTGCGAACTCCAGAAGGGAAATGATGTTCCTCCACCATCCACGTGGACACGTATCCCAGTTTCCGCAGATGTTCCAGACAAGACTTCCTAAGGTCAAGATCCGCTCCATGACCTCCGCCAAATATGATGGTCTCGAATCCGATACGATTGAGTGTTCTCTGCGAACTCATCCCGCCCCTCCGCACACTCCGGGGGAACCTTCCTCCACTGAGTTCACTGGTAGCCGTGGATGGCTATTTTTAAGTATTGGTTCGGTGTTGGAGAGCTTGGTCGCAAATATCAAACCCGGGTTTCGATATGAAAACCTTAATATTCGACCGTTGAATAATGGAGGGGAATATGCACAGAGAACTTGCCACAAGACCTAGAGAGGAGAAGGCACCACTCGTGAGATTGGAGACAGTCTCTGTTGTTCCCCATGATCTGAGGACTCTTCATGACATGTCCTTCGAAGACCTTGAGAACGCCAAGGATGTTGTTTTTGCCCTTTCCGATGAAAAGGATTGGACTATTCTCTCGAGCCTCAGTAGACACCGAGAACTCTCTTTCTCCAAGCTCTGCAAGGCAACCACGCTACGGAAACCTCTGCTGACTAGGAGACTGAAGAAGCTCCTGCGAGCTGGACTCATCGAGAATATATACACGAAGAAGGAAGACACAGCGGAATACTCATTCTACCGTCTTGCACAGATTGGAATCGAGTTCTTGCTGGCCCTGACCTGGATGATGAATCCTGAGAGATTCGAGGTGCCTACGGATATTCTCCTCAAGGCAGTTCTCCCCAATCTGTCATACGATTTGGCCTCCGACTATTCTGGCAGTCCTCGGGTGGACTTGTCGTATGTAGGCTCTGACTTTTCTGCGGCAGAGAGGTGGCTCACGCCTGCCAAGAGAGTACTGGAAGGTCTTCCCCTGGCAAGTCGACTCACTGAGGAGACCGACTACGACGCACTCGGAATTGTGCTCAAGGGTTCTCCAATTCATCCCGATGTCGGGGTTATCTTCAAGGCCGGATACGAGTTTCCTGTGGCATTCATTGCCGAAATGAAATCTGGATACTCGAGGAAGGTATGGAAGGTGTACAGAAAATGAAATCTCCTATCACAAATAAGACCCAGGTTATCGCAAGGTTGGACAGGGATAGCGCGTCGAAGATACCTGTCGAGGCTCTCAGAAGCGAACTCAAGAATGATCCCAATGTCGATGCGGGCGATGATTCTCTGGAAGAAGATGATGATGAGGGGCCGAGACTAACTCTCAAGAATGTCTCTGTGACAATAGATGACGAGCAGCTAGCCTGCAGAAGTGTTGAGATAATTGAAAAGACCGTTTCAGTAGTCGCCAGTGAATCCTCTGAGAGCACCGAAGCACTAGTGGACTACTTCATTGGCAGATTACCTTCCTCTGTCAGAGAGAAACTCAGCTTTCGGAAGAGGCACAAATCTGTTGTTTCTGCTCAAGTAGATTTCAATCTCTTCGATTTGTTGAGCGAGGATGCCATTGAGACCCTCTCCAACGTTCGCGACAGTTTTGACACTACGTATGAGAACCGGGATTTTCACTTCCGCAGAGTCGATTTCACGGTAATACCTGAGTTGAACCCCAAGACCATTGGGGATTTTCTGAGAGGACGTATCGACAGCACCCCCTTCCACCTGTCGATTTCTTTCGGCTCCGTTGCGGATTACTTGGAAGGGAAAGTGAGCATGTCCTCCGACTTGCCTGATGAGAAGGCATTTGGCGTTTTGAGGAGGCTTGAAGAAGTGGCAACAAGCAGAAGAAAGGACGAATCATAAGTCTGAGCCCATCGTCAAGAATCCTCAGACACGAGACTGTGTGTTGTCCCTTGCAGAGCGTGTCCTTCTTGTCACGCTCCCTTTCTCGGTTCCAGCTTGTGCTTCCTGGCTCTCCTCCGGCGCAACCTTTCGCCCGCCCCGCCCCTCTTCTCGTTTTGAACTCTCGGATTGGGTCAGGCAGGTCGTCTATGCTGTGCCACACGCAGTATGGATGCCCTAGTCGTCCGCGTCCTCGTCGGGGGGATTCCGCCCTTCATGTTAACCTCGGCTTGACCGCGGCTCGGGACCCGGACCCTGAACATGCAGTGCTCCTCCAAGAAGTAAGGAACCGTGCCCGGGAGTACTGGCGTGGATACACTTCTGCACTGCACCCAGCAGACCCGCTGAACACGAGAGGATGTCCAAGAGACTGACAAAGCTGAGCGTAGTGAAGCGCTGCAGGCGTCGTGGATGCATTGTGGGGTCAAGACCTACGAGAAGCCTCTCATCTAATCCTCTCACCTTCTGAGAGAAGGGCCAAATATCGCTCAACGTGATTGATGTCTATGTTCGACCGGATTCCCACGGTTACAGAGTCTCTTGTTGCCATCGGCACACTCATCCTTGCGTTTATGGTCTATCTACAGATAAGAGAATCAAGGAGGGCGTCAGCAAGAGAGATCGATGCAGAAGACCTGAAAGTCTTCCTCACTCATTGGAGAGGATAGGTAGATTCTGCACATGTGGAACCATCTTCGATGATTACAGGGAGACCGAAGCCAGATTCTCTTGGTGTTGAGAGTAGTCCGCTATTCGACGATCTGAAGGTGTATCTGTGCAGAGGGTCTGGACTGATGGAAACCTACTCCAGATACAAGAAGCGGTGGAAGGGCTACAGAGAGACTGGCTTTGACCTCAATTCAAGGATAGGGACTGACTCTTGCGCTATGACCGGTGAGAGACTTGCACCAGGGTCTGAGAATGGATTGAATCAAGGATATGTCAGGACGTTGCATGAACGATCCCTGACCTATGCCATCGAGTCGAAGGTGCGCTGCGGAGAGTCGGCTGGCCATGCAATACGAGAGACGCCTCCAAGATTGGAAGTCCATTGCGAGGGTAACCCAATTGCATTCCCGGAGGACAACGCCAAAGCAGACAACATTGCTGTGACCCACAAGCAAATGCTGGAGATTTCACGAATGCCAGCTATCCTGCGCTGGCTGCCAACCTTGTGCATACTGCCAAGGATACAACAGTGAAGCGGTAACCCTCATTCGAGAGATAGATGAAGTCCTCGTCCAACCGCTTGTTGCGACTGACGGCAAGCACATTCGGAAGTCGTTGGGAGGATTGCTTCGCCGAGCCAGTAGCAAGTAGACAACTCGCCATGTCGGACTGTTGCAGGCTTGACCAAGAGCGAGCACTGGGACGCTATCCTATGCTTGTGATGGACTGGGAGAATGCTGTCTGGGAGCGGAATCTCGTCGTAGGTGAATGGCTGAAATGGTCCACCACCTTCGACAATCCCTTAGCCCATCGAGAGAGCGTCAATCGTTGGCTGATGGGTCTCGACCACCTGGGCTGGAGGGCAGCGGGAAGGTTAACGAGATACTGGAACCTCTTGGCTATCCTGTAATCAATGACTGTAATGTTGTGTGTCGTTGCGTAGATGGAGATGAAGCGCTTTCTGATAGTCTTCTCATTTGATCCCGTGTTCTATCATCTTCTTCATCAAGAGCTTCTGAACATCTTCATCCTGAAGTAGGGTCGAGAACTTCCTATCTAGGCTTTCGATTTCATTCTGTATTCGCACAGCGGTCTGTATGTCTAGGATAGCTCCGCACCTAGTACAGAACCTACCTGTGGCTTGGGAATGCATCAGACAATCTCCCTTTATTACCTTTCTCGTACGGTCCAGACTCTCATGAGTCTGAATCCCTCCGGGTCGTCCAAGTCGCACAGACCTCGCAACGTAGACCCCAGCTTTCTGGCCGAGGATGGTGTTCGCGAGTTGACTGCCCTCAGCCATTCGAATTCGATATGAACAATGGAAGTAGAGACTCATGTTGAGCGCAAGACGCAGCAACACCTCAAGAAAGCGACTACTGATGGCGGATGTGCAGCCTAGTGCCCTCTGTGTTTCGTCTGGATGCTCGCTACTCCACAATATGCCATTCCTCGACATATCCTAGAGAGGAGTAGATCCTAGAGTCGACAGCAACAGCATCGATGCATTCAAGAGCAGTGCCCTCCTGACCAGCTTATTCAAAACGTGATCGAACACGGCATAGCAACCCTTTCAACCATAGAGCCAATTCCCTCTCTCGTTCGGTAGTCTTCAGCTCTCCTCATGAAAGAAGTCATACGTGCGGGAGTAGTTCTCAAGCCACCTGCTCCGAAGCTTTATGGCTTTCGGAATGGGAGACTGAGGGCTACCGAAAGGCCAGAGGAGTAGGTGGGAACACGGTCGAAGGCACATATACGACAGCATTTCTAAATGCCCTGGCAACATACCTAAAGAAGAGATTGCGAAACGAATGGGAAGTCAAACGGGGATTCAACGTTTCGATTGGCGGCCGAGGAAGCCAAGGATTCTCTTACGACATCGGGATTAGGTCCAGGAATCGGAAGAAGCTCGTTCTGATCGAAATCGAAATTGGCGGCAAGACCCCAATATACAACCTGATGAAGACGGTGTATTGGTGCACCCTGAGCAGAGACAGGCCGCCCCACACAATGTTTCTCCACGTATTCTCCGCACCCGAAGGGTCAAAGAGCCGATATGTGCCTCAAGACCTTGCAAGGTTCGCAGAACGGACCCTCAGCGAGAGCATGTTTGCGTATGAGCAAATCAACTTCCCTGAACTAGGCGAACTACGCCTTGTAGCCACGACGGAGTATTTGACCCGAACTGGAAAACCGACCGGCGAACCCGAACAGGAACTCGAAGAAGCGGCGACTACGCTCTCTAGTGAACGAGGTAGGAAGTCCGCCAAGTTCGAGGAGGAACTCAGGATGGCAGCAGAAGAACTTGCACGGCACAAGAAGGATTTGAGAGAAACAAGGCTGGAAGTCATTGAACGAGTCATAGATGAGATTGTGCCCAGGCTCTCTGACAAGATCGTGGAGAAAGTCACGATAAGGAGAAGTCAATAGCGAGCGTACGTGGGCGCTCATGCCTGGAGCACGTCTCCCCTAGTGTCAAGGAGAATCTGAGAGGCGTCAACATCCCTTGCTATCACGTCACAACAATCTTACCCAACAGAGTTCCTCTTGTGTCGTTCAGTGACAACCAATTCAAACACTGCGTGGATTTGCCTGTTAGTTTCTTGTCCGCACTATCCATCCCGAAGTCGGGAGGGGGACACTCTCCGACAGCTCCTTGAGTCGGACATTCTTGAGGGCATATGGGATTCTAGAGACACCCGAACTTCGTAGCAAACTCAGGGTGGTTCTACAACCCTGTTATCCGGATTGATGCCCCCGTTTTGGGGGGGCATGGAATGGGGTCCAAGGGGCATTTCCGGCTATTCTGCTTATGCCCTTAGTTCTGATGCCTATCTTGTTGCGTGGTTATGCCTATCACTCCCTGGGATTTTCAATGGCCTGGATGCGCAGAGGACAGCTAGGCCTTGAGAGGGAACCGATTCCTAGTGAGATGCCTCCTTGAACCAGGGGATCTCATGGGGAAACTAGGCATGTCTGATTTCCCCAATCATCATCCAATACGATTGCCGTGCCCGATTCTGCCATGCCCCATCTATCGGCTACGTTTCACGCCTCACAATAGGATTCATCAGTTGCACTAGAGTCAAAGAGCTTGTCCCAGGGGCCAACTCGATGGAATGTTCTTTCCTTGTGGTCCCAGAATCGTCGTCTCTTGATAGATACGATGGTTCCATCGTCAGTCGTGTTTCCGACTCTACTCCCAGTCAACTTCGAGGTTCAAGAGGTGCCTGCCCTCAACATGTCCAGGATATCTGGTTTCTCATAGCTAACGTATGCAAAAGAGGATTCTATTGCGGCCTCTGCCTTCCCGATCTTGAATGAAGCATTCACATCAAGTACGATTCGCTCCATGAGCTTGCTCCTCCACCCGAGTCCCCTCTCGAAAGTGTCATACGCGAAGGCCACGAGAAGGGCCAAGACTATGTCCTTGGTAATTCTCTCAGTGCGTTCTTCTGTGGTCCCTGCCTCATATGGAGGCAATTGTGGACGGATCAGGGCCAACTCAAAAGCTCTTGTCGATGCACTGACGAGGGTCAGAATGTCCTTCTCTGCCTGAGCAGTGACCTTGATTCCGTAGTAACTCTCGAAATCCTTTGCGAGGTCCCTCTTCAGTATCTCGCCTACGAACCCCTTCCCGATGATATTTCTGCCAAAGAATGTCATCATTCTCCGTCTCAGTTCCCTGAGCATGTCGAGGCTCTCTACCAGTTTATAGAATTTCACGAGATCTCTCTGACGCGGGATCTTCCGCTCTTCATAGGTGAGGATGCCATCGTCCACCAGTTGCATGCACATCCTTGAGGCCCATCTACGGGAGATTTTCGCGGGAGCGCCACCTGTTGGCAACAGGACGCGAATCTTCTCTCTCTCCAAGGCCTTTTCGATTCCAGCTGCAGGCATTGGCTTGTTCTCGCTTTCGACAAAGGCAAGGAGAACCAGGATTTCCTTGAAACTCACTCCGGTCAAGGCTTTTCTGGATGTTGTGCTATCAGCTTCCATGATATCTGGGTGAAGTTAATGCACTGTGACTACTTAATTCTTCTGTTGAGCCCCTCCTCGACACCCGCTCTGCTCTGAGACTCTCAATGGTGATGCGGATTCGTTGGTTCAAATGATCGGAAGAGACCTTTCGAAGCTTCCCAATCAAGAAAGCCAGGACAGAAGCGAAGGCCTTGTCAGAAGGGCAAAGTTACAGTATCGAGTATCCGTTCTGCCTCACCCATTGATAACGGTCAGCAAGTTTAAGTAGGACCAACGATATACTTAGTTAATCGTGGCGACTTGACAGCAAGTCGAACCAACATTGCTCATACTTGCGTGGATTGGTTCGAGATAGCTCAGAACTCGCCTGGTAGCAAAGGAGAATCAGGGTATGCAGGAAGATGAAGCGGGAACTCTCACGGTGCTCAAAGCACAGAGACCTTTTGTCGAGAGTCCACAGGTTGTGCTAGACTACAAGAAAGAGGATGATAGAGACGAGATCCAGAAGATATTGTCCTTCCATTTTTCCGAAGGTCGGATGGATTCTACGGAACTGGTGGAGTTGCTCTCTAATCCGAAGGCAGACCCCCGAATACTGAACATAAACCCCGTTGTCGTGGGGGCCCACCTTGGCTCATACAAGCGGTGGGGGGGCGAAAGAGATAGGAAGCCAGACAGAGAGCATGAGGAAGGAGACGGATTGGATGAGCGGATGGAAGCACTCGAAGGGAGATTTGACCAGAGAATGCAGAACGTGGAATCTGGCATTCAAAGAGCTTTCACCCTCTTTGAGAAGCTGTCTGGGACAATCGGAATTGAAGGATCAGCAGCAGATGAAGGACGAACGACTCCTGGGGAACAGGCACAATCCTCAGAGGAACTGAGAGAGCGGAAGCAGGACCTAGCAGAGATGCAGAATCAACTGCGCGTTAAGAAGGAAGGACTCGGATTGACGGATGAAATCGATGAGAGGATAGCGCCGATAAAAGAGGAGCTCCGGTACATACGTGCTAGCTTCGAAGCCTCAAAGGAAATCGTTGCGAAGGAGAGGGAGGAGGAGATGCAAGAACCCGAGCCGAAGGAACTCACGGAAGAGGAGAGTCAGCTCAAAGTCTTCGAGGAAAACGTGGAAAAGTACGAGAGACACCTTGAATTCGTTAGGAAGAAGCTCCAAATGGCAAGCAGGGGCAGCAAAGCGCTGAAGGGCCTCAAGGAGAATACGAAGAAGCTGAGGAGGGTGGAGAAGGACATGGAGAAGATTGGAGACCTCATTTCAACCGGCGAAGTCCCGGGCGATGAAGAGATTCCCGACTTCGAGATCGAGGAAGACGAGTTCTGGTCAGACTGCTTCCGCGTGCTCAAATGGTGCCAAACAGTCATGCCGGAGAGCTTCGAGAACATCCTCAACCGACACGGCGGTCGTAACCGTGAAATCATAAGAAAGAAGCTGGAGGCCGTCAAATGAACGGAGTTCAGAAGTGTCTCGGAGAGCACACAGCAGTCCGTTTACAGCGTGCAGAAAGCCATACCGAGGAGGAGGGCATAGATTCATCCGTAGAGAGGAAACCCTTCGTATACCGCCGGAAGAGGCTATCTCCTTCGAAGATTAGAAGGAAGGCAAGGAGGAGGGTTCACGAAGGACAGGACTGAACTCCAGAACGGACATGAGTATACTTCTAGGGAAGAGGATCGCTCTCTGGCGTTGGCTCTTGGCCCGTGGCAAGAGGTCATAGGCCGTCTCAGAGCGGTTTCCTTGAATGGACCCCGCATAGAGGTTCAGATAGTGACGAGGGATGGACTGGTGCGACTCTCCTTCGAAAGAGATTCGTCCGAAGGGGAGAGGCTTCCGGACATCCTCCTCAGCCGTCCGATAGGTTCCAAGGTAGGATTTATCAGGACGGATTCCAAGAGTAGTTCAATTCTGATACGCACAGTCCCTGGGCAATGAGCTTGCTGTCCTTCTCTCCTTAGGTTTTTTGCCGGTAGATTTGTGCGGCTACACCTGTGACCAAAACACTAGTCTCGCGGGGAGAGCGTGTCAGATCCCTGGACGAAAGGTATCGAGACCGCGACCTCAAATCCGCTTCAGCTTTCCAATCACGGGTTCGTAGGCACGGCCATTGTCGAGCAAGCTGTTCACGGTCTGTTCCAGGTCGTCTTTCTGAACCCCATCCTTCTTCGACGCTTCGAGCAGGGTCTCCCAGTCGGCTCCCTTCCCGTCTGTGTCCAGCTTCCCTATGAGTTCTAGGACGTACTCGTCCAGCTCCGACTCCTCTTCCTCATCTTTCTCCTCAGGAGGAGCGGGCCGTGATTCCGGGAGCAGATACTTGAGCGCGTCGACGAGCATGAGCCTGTACTTCTCCAGGTCCACGGTTCCGTAGTGATCAACCGCCCTCACGATACCGTCCGCGATCCTCTCGCTGTGTCCGAGAGCGACGAGCCCCTCCTTCGTGAGAGGGTCCATCTTGAAGGCCTCGGCAACAGCATCGAGGCGGGTTCTCAGGCTCCTGCAGCACTCGAGCGTCCAGTAGTTCCTGACGGCGTCGTTGGCGATTGTTATGATCTCAGGGCGGATGCTGAGGTACAGTGTCCCCTCTTCAGGCGAGTAGACCCGCGTCTTTCCCATGACGGCGGCGAAGGTGGGAGGTTCGATTCCAGAGAGCGTCCTAGCAGCCTCGGGCTGATATAGGCCCGCCGAGAGTACGTACACGCCGGTCGGATCCGACAGTCTAGCCCTCCACATGGGCTGGTCATCCGACCCGACGTTGTCGATGTCCGTTATCACGCCAACGACGAACAGCCGGTTTATCTTGGCGCCCAGCGGGGTGACCACGTAGGACGGGGAACGCTCCCCGCCCTCCGAGAACTGAAAGTCCGAATCGCTGTACTCCTTGGCGAACACTCTCCAGGCGACCTCCCTCCTCATCCTATTCCTCCAGATCCGATAGCAGCTTCTGCGCCTCTTCTTGCACGTCTATCTCCAAGACCTCAGCGGACCCGGATATCATCATGAGCCCGTAGTCGTCGCTGGTCACGTTTCCCCTGAGCTCGACCGGCTGAGCGACCAACAGGTCCGCGAGCTCGTCCCTGATGACCTCATGGCTCATGGCCTCTTTCGCGGTGTCCATGCAGTCCTCCAAGCTCTTCCCGAGCAGCCCCTCGGTGATGTCCTTGCCGATTATCGCCGTCAGCGCTGCGCTTCCATCATCGATGACTGCCTTCACGCGCAGATCAGGCGTCCCGTCGACCTCTCCGTGAATCCTGCATGTCCCCTTCCTGAGGACCCGGTTGCACTCAGGGCATCGGAATATCAGGCCGCTCCCTTCTTTCACATCGATGAGGATTCCTCTCACAGTCGCATCCACGGCGCCGCCCATCTCGGCGATCTCTTCGATCCATTTTCTAACGGGTCTCATGATGTCCTCGGCTGACGGGAAATCCGTATCCTTGAGGACCTCGACGTTCGCCCTGTGATCGAAACCCAACTGGGGCATGCCTCTCCACGTCTTGGAGTAGCCTCCGTCGATTTTTGCGACGTCGCCCTCCCTGAGCTCGAAGTCCGCCCAGGCGGAGAACTGTGCCTTTCCCGTGGAATCGCCCATGAGCCCCGAGAACACCGTCTTCTTCTGTCCCTCTACGTCCACTTCTCTCGACTCGATGGAGATGATCCTCCCGACGACCGAGACGTTACTCATGCCCCCACGCAAATCCCCCAGTTCGACAGATGTAGCCGGTCTCTCCGGTGGTACATAAGGCGGCAGGGCGTCCGGAGACTCCTTCTCAACCGACGTTCTGTTCCCCAGGTTGAGCTGAACCTCTCCCCTGAACTCCTTCGTGTACGCGTTCTGGATTTTCACGACATCGCCCTTCTCCACGTCCATCGCGTCAGCTTCCCAGGCCGTGAAGGGCACAGTCCCCGTGCTGTCCCCGAATATCCCGTACAAGATGGTCTTGGATACCCCTTCGACCTCGATCTCCCTCTCGTTGACGCTGACGACCCTAGCCAGAAGATCCACGCTAAACTCATTCGGAGTCAGATCGACAATCGTTTTCTGTGCTCCGAGGGAGAGAAGGGAGGGATTGCCTCCATGCTTCTTGACGATGCTCCTTTTCGCGGTCCCCAAAGGGACCCTATACACTGTCAGATAGCTGTTCAGCTCACGTTCGATATTCGCTTCGCTCACTTTATTCCCGAGCGCCCTTGTTATGTCCTTCACATGGGGCGCGATACTCTCTTTTTCCAATCTTTCAACCCCTGAGAGGCTTCCTTTTCAGTGCCTCCGAGAACTGAACGTTCCCGGAACTTAAAAAGCTTTACAGGAGGGGATGGTGAAACTGGGGAGCCAGCACCTGCACGCGACATATCTTGACAAGACAAAAGTCATCACGCTGCAAGAATGGACACTGGACCCTGTCACCGCGCTGCAAAATCCTATAATATCGGGTTGGGATACGAATCAACATGGAAGAGGAGGACCGTCTGACCTTTCGCGGCGTTCAGGGGAAGATGCTCTTCGTGTTGCTGACGATCCTCTACTTCGTTGTCGCAAGGTTCTTGGCCGTCCTCTCCCACGAAGTCCTCGGTCACGGTCTCAGTTCCGAGCTCATTGGCGGGCAGTTCTACGCCGTCTACGTGTCCCCTGGCTTTGGATTTACGGCCGCGCATATCCCCGATGCCACGGCTCCAGCGCTTCAGGTCCTCTATCTCATGGCAGGAATAATCACGGAGGTCGTCATGGGCCTCGTCATTCTCCTCCTCATATATCCCAGGCTCAAATCCTTCTTCCACAGACTGTTCGCGCTGCTCCTTCTTGAGGCCCTCCTCATCCACTCGATGATGTACATGGTCCTCGGGTCATTCATCGGTGAGAGTGGGGATTCGATCAAGGCCATCCACTTCCTCCCGGGCGTCGACCATTTCTGGACGGTCAGGTTCGTCGTGACAGGTCTCCTACTCACCATCGCATTCGCGTACGTGATCTCGAGCAAGGCTCTCGATCTCCTTCGGGAGCATTTCGCGCTACGGACGAGAAGGTCGGCGTTTCGTATCCTCCTCCTGTTCTGGTTGCCTCACCTCACAGTCGGTCTTCTTGCGGGGCTCATTGGATATGGCCTGGTCCCCGATATCGTCCTCAGCTACCTTCTTGTCTTCATCACGGTCACCGTCCTGATATTCCTGTTCGCGTCCTTCTACGTCTCCAGAGAGCGGCCACCGAGCCCGGATGTCACGACCGTCGGATGGAGGGGGGTCTTCGCCACTCTCATTGCCTTTCTCATCGTCCTCTCCGTTTGGCTCCTAGCTTTTGGCGCCGCACCGTCAACCGCACACGGGGTCCTGGTCGGGGAGCCGCCCTCGGAGGAGGAGATCTACTACACGGAGAGCTACGCCGTGAACCTGCACATAATCATAGACGAAGACTTCAACATCACGGTAGAGGTGAGAATGAAGGCGTTTGGCGATACATCCAGCCCCCTCGATGAGGCGATATGGAGGACGTTCGACGAGCGCCCGTATTGGAGCACGTATCACAGTCTTGGTATCTTCGTGGCGAAGGAAGTGCTAGACTACACTGGCTGGAGTGAGGTCAATCACAGCATCGGAGCCGAGGTCCACGGTTGCGGGGATGTTTGGTCCAACGGGAAGATGATGACGCTGCGGTTCACGAACGCCAATGTCTCCCTCTTTCAGGAGCAGAACGGTAACAAGGTCTTGCGGGTCTACGACCCGTGGAAGGAGGAGTACCCGCCGGGGAACCAGTACCTGGACGCGATCAACATTACGTGGGATGCATCCATAACTCTGGAGGACTACCCAATGGGCGGCGGACTGGATCCAATCGCCGTGGAATCAACATACGTCACGTGGGTGTTCTCCTCCTACGAAGAGGCGCACATCGTCTACGAACTGGAGTTCTCGTCCTAGCTACTGGGTGAACGTCTCCACGCTTGGGTACTTGCTCTTCAAGTGGTTCAGCAGAAGGCTCCTGTTCCTCTTCAGATGGGACTCGTACCATGTCTTCACGACATCCCTGAAGACGCCGTGGACATCGCCCATCTGGACCTTCTCGAGGGGCTCTTCGTAGAGCAAGTGCTGGCTGTATATCCTCTTCCAGCCCGAGTACTTGTAGTAGTGTTCACCCTCGCAGTACTGGAAGTCTATCCGGATGCTGGGCTTGTTGTTCTCCACATAGTAGGAGACGCGCAGGGCGTCCCCTATCCTTCCCTGGTCCTGCGTCCTGTCCACGAGCTCGATCCTGTTGACGCCAGCAACGTTGAAGCTGGTCCTCCACTTCCACCCGCCGTAGGGGAACTCGTCGAACTGGGCAAAAGCCGTGTAGCTCGGCTCGATGGTGAAGTGCACGTTGATCTTGTTGAACCTCTTCCATATCTTCCAGAAGTCCTCGATCAGAGAACGATTGACCTCAAGTTTCTGAGTGTTCTGCTCACCGAAGCTCTCGATTATCTCCTTGGTCTGCTCTTCGAGCTCCTTGTCCAGGGACTCGAACCAATTCTCTTTTGCTTTCTTCTTTGCAACCATCAGAACCACTCACAGGTGAATCCAATTTCAGATTAAAAGCTTTTGTGATGTGGAATCGAATCTACCAACCCGTCGTCGGGACATCACATTCTTTAAAGAGGCCGACCATGGACGGTCTCCATGACGCTCGTGGACAACGCCGAAACCGCGATTGAGAAGTCGGAGAGCATCGTGATGCTCTTCTTTGCCAGATGGTGCCCTTTCTGCAGAGCGTTCAAACCCTCATTCGAGGACCTCGCCTCATCCCCCAACGGGGATTTCGGGGAGATTGACATCAGCGACGAAGAGAGCGAATACTGGGACAAATACGACATCAACATAGTCCCGACGCTGATCACATTCTCCCACGGGGAGGTCACAGCCAGGAGGGACGGCAAGCCGCACGTCGGTCTGAGCGAATCGGACCTGAAAGGACTCATGGAGGAAATCTAGGGCTGACAGCTCCTCACTTGCCCCCGCCGACGATCTCTTCAATCATATCGGCGAGGATTCTTCTCACGAGCTTCCCGTCCGCCCTTCCGCGGAGGCGCTGCATCACAACTCCCATGAGCGGGCCGACCGCGTCCTCTCCCTTTTCCCTCACAAACCCCAGTCTCTCCTCCACAACGTCCCGCACGATCGCATCGACATCCTCCTTTGAAGCGGCCTCCAATCCGAGCTTCCGCAGAGCGGCCTCGACAGTTACGTCCTCGGTGAGCACGGTCCGCAGGACCTCCGGGAGAGCCTCTCTTGTGAATGTGCCGTCGCGCAAGAAGATGAACAGATCCCTGAAGGTCTGGACCGAGATTGTGTCGATGCGGTGACCCTGGCGCTCTAGCTCAGGAAAGACGTTGGATATCATGGACGCGGCGGTTCTCGCCTCCCCGAACTCCTTGGCGAGCTCCTCGAACAGCTCGTCGTAACCTTCCTCCAGAATGACTCCGATCTGCTGCTCGTGGACCCCGTACTCTCGGACGAGCCTCTCCATCTTGTCCTCTGGAAGCTC
>JAGMAI010000228.1 GCA_023130895.1 Thermoplasmata archaeon | reverse complement strand
GCTCCGAGTAGACCGATATGGCCGATTTCACGTTCTTCGACTCGTCCTTCGCCGTCTTCTCGGCCTCCATGACGAGGTTCATCTTCTCCTCCAGGGAGTGGTTCTCGATTGGGTCGTTCACCACGGGGTGAAATGTCCCTATGGCCAGCTTGACGTCCGCGAGCCCCTCGACCTTCTCCGTCCGGTTCTGGGAGGCGACCTTGGCGGCCTTCTCCGCGTCGTGGAGACTGCTCTCTATCGCACTGCGTTCGAGAACGTTCGTACTGCTGAACCCCCACGAACCGTTGACCAGGGCGCGGACTCCCACGCCCGCGTTCTTGAGGTGGGAGGCGTCCTCGAGCTCTCCCGCCGCTATGCGGATGTACGTGGACTTCCTCTCGTGGAACCTCATCTCTGCGTAATCGCCCGTGAAAGAGGACAGGCATTTCTTGAGCATGTCTAGCAACAAATCACCGCTTGCAGAACGAGCGTGTCGTATATCTTATTTCCCGCCGCCGCGTCAAACCTTTTTATGCGGTCCACCGTTTATTGTCTGATGGACGTCCTGAAGCGCCTCAGACCTGAGATCTCTAGGGCGGCAACGAAGCTCGGGTTCGAGACGCTCACGGAGCCGCAGGTGAAGGCGATCCCTCTCATCGCGGACGGAAAGAACGTCCTTCTCGTCGCCCCGACAGGCATAGGGAAGACGGAGGCCGCGGTGCTCCCGCTGATGAGCTGGATCCTCGACAAGAACCCGGAGCGCATCTCCGTCCTGTACATTACACCTCTGCGGGCGCTCAACCGCGACATGCTCGAGCGGATGCGGGTCCTCGGCGAGATGCTCGACATCGACGTGGCGGTCAGGCACGGTGACACGCCCCAGTCCGAGCGGACGAGGCAGTCCAAGAACCCGCCGCAGATACTCATAACGACGCCCGAGACGTTCCAGATCATGTTCACAGGGAAGAGGCTGCGGGAGCATCTCAAGAGCGTCCGGTCCGTCGTGGTCGACGAGATCCACGAACTCGCAGGAGATGAGCGGGGCGGGCAGCTCGCCGTCGGTCTCGAGCGGCTCGTCAGTCTGGCGGGCCACGAGGTCCAACGCATCGGTCTGTCCGCCACCGTTGGCTCGCCCGCAGAGATAGCCTCGTTCCTGGCGGGGGTCGGGCGGGAGATCGAGACCGTGGTCCTCGATATACCCAAGGGGATGAGGATCGAGGTCCGATACCCGCAGGAAGGGAAGGAGGACGCCAAGCTCTCGTCGAAGCTGAAGATGAGCGAGGAGCACGCGGCAGCGATGAGAGTATGCAGGGCCCTGATAGAGGAACACAGGTCGACGCTCTTCTTCGTCAACACACGGGACACGGCCGAGTTCCTGGCGTCCAGGTTCAGCCACTGGAAGGGCGGTCCCAACGTCGGCGTTCACCACGGCTCGCTCTCCAAGGACGTGAGGATCCACATGGAGGACGACTTCAAGGGCGAGACGACCAAGGCGCTCATCTGCACGTCCTCGATGGAGCTCGGCATAGACGTCGGCTCGGCGGACTTCGTGCTGCAGTACAACTCCCCGCGACAGGTCACGCGGCTCGTCCAGCGCGTCGGGCGTTCAGGGCACGGAGTGGGCGAGGTCTCCGACGGCGTCACGATAGCGACCGGCCCGGACGACTTCGCCGAGGCCTGCGTCATCGCCAGGCGGGCGTTGAGCGGGGAGCTCGAACCCTCGAGGGTCCGCGAGAACGACCTCGCGGTGCTGGCGAACCAGATAGTCTCGCTCACGATGGCACAGCCCTCCTATCACATGGACGAGGTCTACGAGATGTTCAGGCGGGCGCACTGCTTCAGGAACCTTCGTCGGAGGGAGTTCCTCGATGTCGTCGAGCAGCTCGGTCAGATTCGGGCGATCTGGTTCAGGGACGACAGGATCGGCAGATCGAGGGGGTCGATGACGTACTTCTACGAGAACATCTCCATGATCCCCGACATCACGACGTACAAGGTCGTGGACATCTCGACACGCAGGACGGTCGGCACTCTCGACGAGTGGTTCGTCTCCGAACACGCCAAGCTCGGGGCGACGTTCGTGATGAGGGGCTCGAGCTGGAGGTTCGTGGAGTTCCAGGAGTCGATCATCCTCGTGGAGCCCATCGCCGAGATCGGGTCCGTGCCGAGCTGGCTGGGAGAGGAGATCCCCGTCCCCTTCGACGTCGCGATGGAGGTCGGGCGGCTCAGAAGGCTGCGGGACTACTCCTCGTATCCGTGCAACGAGTTCGGCGTCCGGAAGTTCGAGGAGTACCTCGACAAGCAGGGGGGCAAGCCCGTGCCGACCGACAGGCTGGTCACGGTGGAGGCGGGGAAGAAGACCGTGATCATCAACGCGTGTTTCGGGAGCAAGGTCAACCAGACCCTGGGGCAGATGATATCCTCCTTCATGTCCGCGAGGCTGGGCGAGAGCGTGGGCATCATGACCGACCCCTACCGGATCGTGCTCAGCGTGCCGCAGAGGTTCGACCCCGCCAAGGTCAGGGAGCTGCTCTTCCCCAAGCATCTGGACGGCGTGCACTCGCTCATGAGGGTCATCCTGAGGAACTCGACGTTCATGAGGCGCATCTTCGT
>JAGMAI010000227.1 GCA_023130895.1 Thermoplasmata archaeon | reverse complement strand
CTCGACGATGAGGACAGGATAATCAGGTTCAAGGAGAAGCCGAAGAGGGACGAGGTGTTCTCCAATCTCGTGAACGCCGGGATATACATACTCGAGCCAGAGGTGTTGAACTACATCCCGGAGAGGGAGATGTTCGACTTCTCGAAGAACGTGTTCCCCGCATTGCTGAAGGAAGGCGTCCCGCTCTACGGGAAGCGCCTGAAGGGCGTGTGGGTGGACATCGGCAGGCCGCTCGATGTGATAAACGCCAGCCTCGAGATCATCAAGAGGGAAGGACGGGAAGTGGAGATCGAGAACGCGAGCGTGAAGGGGCCCGTGATACTGGGAAGGAACGTGGTGTCCGAGAAGGGCGTGCGGATAATCGGGCCCGCCTACGTGGGGGACAACGTCTTCCTGGGCCGTGGTGCCTTGGTCGACCGGTCCTGCGTCTACAGCGACGTCTTCGTCGACAGGGGCGTCGTCCTCTCCCTCAGCGCCGTGATGGCGGACAGCAAGATAGGCTGGCAGAGCGAGATCGACCGGAGCATACTCTCCACGAACAGCAACGTGGAGGAGGACGTCAAGATCGTGCGCAGCATAATCGGGGACGACATGACGGTGAAGGCGCACTCGAGGATCGAGGACGCGAGCCTCTCCCCGCCGAAGAACGCATTCCTGACCGCCCAAAGAAAGTTATAGACGCAAGCGTATTCGGCGATTGAGTCCCATGGTGGATGTTGTTCTGGGTTTCGTCGCCATAGGCGCCATCATTTTCATAGGCTTTTTCGCTCGCCTCATCTTTGAGAAGACGAAGGTCCCGGACATCCTCATCCTCGTGGTCCTCGGCCTGTTCCTGGGGCCCTTCCTCCTGAATGTGTTCGGCGTGGAGCTCGTCCCGGCGGACATCCTCGAGCTCGTCACGCCGCCGTTCGCGGCGCTCGCGCTGGCAATAATCCTCTTCGATGGCGGCCTGAACCTTAGCTTCGACCTCGTCGTCAGGAAGCTCAAGGTCTCCATAATCCACACCTTCACGGCATTCATCCTCACCGTGCTGACGATAGCGCTCGTCGCCCACTTCGTGATGGGCTATCCCATCAGCGTGGGTCTGCTGCTCGGCAGCATCCTTGGCGGGCTGAGCGGGGCGGTTGCCGTCACGACTGTCAGGACGATGCGGCTGACCGAGGACACGAAGACGCTGCTCACTCTGGAATCGGTCCTCTCGGACGTCCTCTGCATCGTCGTCGCCCTGGCGATAATGGAGTACATGAAGGGTGGGGCGGGCGACAGCATAGAAGTGGCATTGGGCAGCCTTTCCGCGGCATTCTTCGTGGGTGCGGGGATGGGCGTTGTCTTCGGGGTGATCTGGCTCCTCATCCTAACGAGACTCTACGGCAAGCCCTTCTCATTCATGATAACGCTGGCGGCCCTGCTCATCCTCTACGGTGGTGTCGAGTACATGGGCGGGAGCGGAGCGATGGCCGCGCTCGTGTTCGGGATTGTGATCGGGAACAAGGATGAGTTCGGGAAGCTGTTCCGGATACAGACGAAGTTCCATCTGGACGAGAGGATCGTCCAGTTCCACTCGGAGCTCTCGTTCCTCATACGCACGTTCTTCTTCGTGCTTCTGGGGCTGAGCTTCACGTTCGCGATAAGAGGTCAAGTGGATGTGGTCTCGCACATCCCGTTCCTATCGGACCTCGACCGGACGCCCACTCTGTTCCTCATAGGCACGGCGCTGGTCTTCATCATGATAGCCCTCTCGAGGTACATCAACTCCTTCCTCACCGTCGCCATCCATCCGGAGAGCAGGGACGACCAGACGGCCATCTCGACGATGATGGGGAGGGGGGTCGCCGCCGCCGTGTTGGCCACTCTCGCGTTCACGATACCGGCGTTCACGGACGCCACTGCCGCGGGCTACTCGAACTACCACGGACTGATGGCCCCGTACGAGTCCCAGTTCCTCAACCTGAGCTTCCTGATCATCCTGAGCACGGTGATAGCGACGACGATCGGCGTCTTCCTCAGCGAGAAGAGGGACACCGGGAAGACGGAGCTCGAGCTCGCAAGGGAGAGGCTCGTGTCGAAAAAGAAGATCGAAGAGAAGAAGAGCTGGCAGAAGCAGAAGGCCGAGCTGAGGCGTCAGAGGATTAGGATCAAGAAGCAGATGAAGAATCAGAAGTAGCTTGCGGGATGAGGGATCTGCATGACTTCGCAGATCAGAAACCGAGTAGTTCCTTCCCGGC
>JAGMAI010000226.1 GCA_023130895.1 Thermoplasmata archaeon | reverse complement strand
GAAGCTGGTACAATCGTCCGTACAAACCCTTCGCCGTTATGGTACGCGATGTCGAGACCGCGGAGAAGTATGCTCACATCTCGGAAGAGGCGAAGAGGCTTATGACATCCCCCGAAGCACCGATAGTCCTCGTTCCCAAGCGGCATGGGGAGCACGACGAGCTGCTCGAGGATGTGGCCCCTGGTCTTGATAGCATCGGCCTGTACATCCCCTATACGGGAGTGCAGCATCTCATCTTCCGAGACATCGACCACGATGCCCTGATTATGACGTCCGCGAACCCACCCGGCGAGCCGATGGCGCTCACCCATGACGAGGCATTCAGGCTCGGTGTGGAAATCTATCTGCTGCACAACCGCGAGATCATCAACCGCGTTGACGACTCGGTCGTAATCCCTTTCAGCGGGAGCAGGTTCTTCGTCAGGAAGTCCAGGGGTTTCGTCCCGAAGCCTATTCCGATACTGCACGAAAAGAAGGTCCTCGGCGTCGGTGCCGAGAGGAACGTCACGTCATCCATATCCAGGAACGGCGAGCTGTTGGTGAGCCAGTACATAGGGAATACGACACACTACGGCGTCTTCGACTTCCAGATGGATGCTACGAGGAAGCTCATGGACTTGGCGGGAATTGATGGCCTCGATGCCGTGGGAATCGACCTTCATCCGATGTACACGACAAGAAGGGTCGGCAAGGAGTTCGCGAAGGAGTTCATGACCGAGGTCGTGGAGATCCAACACCATTGGGCTCACGCGGCCTCTTTGATGGCGGAGCACGGTCTGGACGAGCTGGTCACGCTGACGTTCGACGGCGCCGGCTACGGAGAGGACGGCAAGATCTGGGGCGGTGAGGCGCTCTCCGCGAGGCTCGACGGCTACGAGAGGTTCGCGCACCTGCAGTACATCCCGCTAATCGGGGGAGACAGGGCGGTTTTCGAACCGGACAGGCTCGTTTTCGGCATTTTCGAGAGCCTTCGCCAGCCGAAGGACATCTTCGATGCGGAAAAGAGCAGGGTCTTGAGGAAGGCCATGGAGAAAGCACCCAGGACAAGCAGCTTCGGGCGGGTCTTGGACGCACTTGCTGCGTATCTCGGCGTCTGCAACAAGACCACCTACGATGGCGAGCCCGCCATGAAGCTCGAACGGCTTCTTGCGAGAGGGAAGAACAGGTTCGACTTCGAGACCGAGGCGAGGGGCACGAATGGCCTGGAGATCCAGACGCTTCCGCTCTTCGCGCAGCTGGATTCGATCATGAGCAAGGAGGAGGCGACACCGCGGCTCGTCGCAGATGTGGCGCATTCATTCGTCTACTGTCTGATGAAGGAGTTCGTCGAGCTCTCGGCAGCAAAGGCGGACGAGATCGGTTCAAAGAGGATCGGTCTCTCGGGCGGGGTGACGTACAACCTCCCGATCACGGGGATGGTGACCGACCTCGTGAGGGAAAGAGGTCTGGAGGTCGTCCTTCACAACAGAATCCCGAACGGGGATGGCGGGGTCTCGACTGGGCAGAATGTCATCGTAGGCGCCAGGGAGTAGCGCTGTCACGACTTC
>JAGMAI010000225.1 GCA_023130895.1 Thermoplasmata archaeon | reverse complement strand
TCCTTGGGTATCCTGCAGTCCTCGTAGTTCATCTCCATCGTGACGGACGCGTGGATCCCCATCTTCTTCTCCTTCTTTCCTCTCGAGAACCCAGGCGCATCGGTCGGAACAAGGAACCCGCTTATTCCCTTGTACCCCTTCTCCTTGTCCGTCATGACGAAGACCAAAGAAAGGTCCGCACCAGCTGCGTTCGTGATGAACTGCTTCCCTGCGTTGATGATATATTCGTCACCGTCCAGTCTCGCGGTGCCCTTCACGGCTGCCGCATCCGAGCCCGCATCTGGCTCCGTCAGGCAGAAGCATCCGATCTTCTTCCCACTCGCGAGGCCTGGAAGCCACTTCTTCTTCTGCTCTTCAGTTCCGAACTTGACTATCGGATCACATCCGAGCGAGTTGTGGACTGAGACCGCCACAGCCACGGATGGGTCTATCTTGGAAAGCTCCTCAACGGCGATGGCATAGCTTATCACGTCCGCACCCGAGCCGCCGTACTCGGGCGGGACCGCCATGCCCATTATTCCCATCTCGCCCAGCTTTCTCAGGATCTCTATCGGGTATTCCGCCTTCTCATCAAACTCCGCCCGAGTCGGCTTGATCTCCTTTTCCGCGAAGTCCCGGACGGTCTTCTTCAGCATCTTCTGCTCATCTGTCAGATCAAAATCCATTGTCCTACCCCCTACGCAGAAGGGGGAAAACTTCGGCGTCTATAAACATTCGCATGAAGGCCCGCCCACACTCCGTCGACACGCTCCACAAGGCGAGGAAAACGAATAATAGCGGGACGCGCATTCGCCCGAATGGTGGGAACCTGACGGTCAAGAAATATGAGAGCGACGCCCTCGGATTCACGATAGAGATAGATTATGACAAGTGCATAGGGGCGGGGGAGTGCGTCGACGTGTGCCCTACCGAGGTCTACGAGCTCGTGGACGGCAAGTCGGCCGCTCCGAACATCGATGAATGCATCGAGTGCTGTGCATGCGTGGAGGCCTGCCCGACTCAGGCGATAAAACATACGTCGTGCTGAGGGAGACGCTCACGCAGTTGCCTTCAGCGGCTCCTCGGAAGGCTTCTCGATCTTGACTGCGATTTTCATGGCGAGATCCTTGAATGCGGTTTCCACGTTCCTCCCGGTCCTGGCACTTGTGAACATGAAAGGAGAACATATCTTCGTGGAGAGCGCAGCGACCTCTCCCCCCTCCATGTCGAACTTGCCCTCCAGGTCGCACTTGTTGACGAGCAGGTGTATGGGGACATCCCCCGTGACTTCCAGAACGGATGAAAGCCAGTCCTCAACACCAGCGAGGGTCTTCCTTCGAGTTATGTCAATGACAACGAGGATTCCCTGCACACCGACATAGTACTCCTTCATGTGCAGCTCGGCCAGGTGCCTCTCCCCGATGATGTCCCATATCATCATGTCCACTCTGACCGCCTTGCCTTCATGGAAGTCGAGATAGACCTGCTTCTTCGAGACCTTCGCTCCTATCGTCCTTATGTGCTTGTCACTGAACTGGTCCAGAACGTATCTTCGGATGAGACTGGTCTTCCCGACCTTCTGGTCCCCGACCAGGCCGATCTTGGCCTTGAGGACGCTTTCTGTCGGCTTGGGCCTGTCCTCCGACACGATTCTCATCTCGTACTCTATCCCGCTTGTCTTCAGGAGGTACTGTACTCTCTTCACGGCGTCGTGGACCGCTCTTATCATCTCGGGCTTGGAGAACGCATTCTTCGGGACCGTTAGGAAGATCCGATCCTCATCATGAAGCCAGCCATCCGCCTCGAGCACGGTCAAGATGGTCTCCAGACGATAGGGTGACCCCTTCACAAGGATCTCAAAGATTATCCTGCTTTCCTTATTGACGTCAACGAGATTCCCGCTGGAAACACCGTCCAACAGTATCTTCCTTCTCTTCTTCGACCGCAACTGGCTCTCCTCTCGACTAAGCTCGTCAACGATTCCATTCCCCTCTTAGATTTTCAACCCTACGCTCTGATTCTCAATCACGATAAGAACGTGCCTCAGCGATCTCTCTGTCCATGCGCCTTTTAGTGGCTGTGCCAATATTCATATCATCCAACTGTTTATCAGAATCGAATCGTCCAAGTTCTCACCTGACCCATTGGTGGTAACATAGTGAAGGAGATAATATTCCACGGCAGAGGCGGACAGGGAGCCGTACTGGCGGCGCAGGCACTCGCGAGCGCGGCCGTCTTCGAGGACAAGTACGCGATGGCCTTCCCGCACTTCGGAGCTGAGAGACGAGGAGCTCCCGTTGCTGCATTCGCCCGGATAGCAGAGGGACGCATACTCACGAAGGCGCACATCTACGAACCGGACTACGTGATCGTTCTGGACCCCTGGCTTGCCGGGCTGGTGGACGTTGCGAAAGGGATGGAGGGACACGAGGGAACGTCAGGAGGGGTCCCCATGGGAAGCGTGAAGACGGACATCTGCCAGGGCCTGAATAGAGAGGGAGCGGCAGTCCTGAACACCGCCCGCCGGCCCGACGAAGTGCGGCTGAGCCTTGAGGTCTGTGTGGGAACGGTGGATGCCACCACGATAGCCCTGGAGACACTGGGGCATCCGGCGACCAACAGCTGCATGCTCGGCGCCTTTGCGAAGACCACGGAAGAGGTCAGCATCGGATCGATCGAGAAGGGAATAATGGACGTCTTCGGCGAGAGGCTCGGAGAAGGCATCGCCGAGAGGAACGTCAAGGCGGCAAAGCTGGGATTCGAGAGGACCGAGGTCGGAATGTGCAGCGGAGGGAGGGAATTCCCCGCTCAGAAGAAATGGTTGCCGGACGTCGATGAACTCCCACCAGGGTGTGTAATCAGATCGCAGGACACCGAATACGGGAAGCTCGGTCCCGGGTCGACCGTTCAGAACGAGACGGGCTCCTGGCGGACGTTCCACCCTATAGTCGACGACGAGAAATGCACCTACTGCATGCTGTGCTGGTTCCATTGTCCGGACGGCTGCATCGGAAGGGTTCCCGACAAGGAATCGGTCAGCGTCGACTACTTCTACTGCAAGGGTTGCGGCATATGCTCTGAGGTCTGTCCCGTGGATGCCATAACCATGGTCAGGGAGGTGGAGGGATGAGGCGGGTCGTCGGGTCGAACTACGCCACATCACATGCCGTGATGAGAGCCCGGGTCGAGGTCATCGCGGCCTACCCGATAACGCCCCAAACGCAGATGGTGGAGCACATAGCCAAGTTCATCAACGACGGCATCATGGACTGCGAGTACATCAATGTGGAGAGCGAGCACAGCGCGATAAGCGCGGTCATCGCTTCCCAGGCCGCTGGCGTGCGGTCATTCACATCTACTGCCTCTCAGGGACTCGCGCTCATGCACGAGCTCCTCTTCAGTGCGGGGGGGCTCAGGCTCCCCATCGTCATGGGCGTCGTCAACAGAAGCGTCGGAAGCACCGGCGGGATCTGGGTGGAGTACAACGACTCCATGCCACAGAGAGATTGTGGATGGTTGCAGATGTACGTGGAGACCAACCAGGAGGTCCACGACATGATACTGCAGGCCTACAAGATCGCAGAGGACAAGCGTGTGCTTCTCCCGATCATGATCTGTAGCGACGGGTTCATCCTCTCCCATACGGTCGAACCAGTGGAGCTCGCTGAACAGGAGGAGGTCGATGAGTTCCTTCCCAAGTACGAGGCGAGACACTCCTACCTCGATCCGAAGGACCCGATCGCCTCTGGGATAGTCACACCCAGGGAATACCGGCAGGAATTCGCCTACCAGATCCATAGAGCCATGCTCGAGGCGAAGGACGTGATTGGAGAGGTCAACCGTGACTTCGCCGACAAGTTCGGACGGGACCACAGCGGTCTCATCGAGACCGAATTCGTGGAGGATGCCGAAGTCATTCTCCTCACACTTGGGACCGTGACATCGACCGCGAGGGGAGTCGTCCGAGAACTCAGGAAGAAGGGCAAGAAAGCGGGGCTCGTGAAGGTCAGAGCCTTCAGACCATACCCCGCCGAGAGAATCGCCGAGGTCTGCAAGGACGCGAGGGCCGTGGGCGTCTACGATAGGTCCGTTTCCTTTGGAGTCGGCGGACCACACTACCTCGAGGTGAGAAACGCACTCTTCGATTCGGACGTCCCTGTCATTGACTTCATTGGAGGTCTGGGTGGCAGGGATGTTGCTGAAGCTGATGTCCGGTCGATGTACGACGTTCTCCTGGAAGCTGCCAAGAGCGGGAAGGCGAAGAGGAACATTGAATGGGTGAACACGAGGGGGGTGGTCCTGGGATGAGGCTCAAGCTGAAGGACCTCCCAGAGGAGAACATCTTCTCGAGCGGGCACACCGCCTGCGCCGGTTGCGGCGCCGCAATGGCGATCCGGAATATCGCGAAGGTCCTGGGAAAGGAGATCATCATCTACGTCCCGGCCAGCTGTCTGAGCGTCTTCAACGGCCTGTTCCCGAGCTGCGCGTGGACGGTCCCCTACCACCACACCGTGTTCGAGAACACCGGTGCAGCGATATCAGGGCTCTCGCGGGCGATGAAGCGCAAGGGCCTCGACAACGTGACCGTCGTGGGAATCGCCGGTGACGGCGGGACGGCGGACATAGGCCTTCAGGCCCTCTCTGGAGCGGCGGAGCGGAACGAGGACGTCATCTACATCTGCTACGACAACGAGGCGTACATGAACACAGGCGTGCAGCGGAGCGGTGCCACGCCTCACGGGGCATCGACGACGACCACGCCCGTCGGCAAACTGACGAAGGGAAAACAGGATTTCAAGAAGGACATCCCGCTCATCATGATGGCTCATAGCGTCCCGTACGTGGCTACCGCAAGCGTGTCCTTCCCGCTCGACCTCATCAACAAGGTGAAGAAGGCCAAGGAGACGAAGGGCTTCCGCTACCTCCAGGTCTACGCTCCCTGCGTCCCAGGATGGGGGTACGAGCAGTCCAAGACGGTCGAGCTGGGGAAGCTTGCCGTCGAATGCGGCATGTGGTTCCTTCTGGAGTGCGAGAACGGGCGGCTCAAGATCAACCGGGAGCCGAAGATGAATAACCTCGAAACGTACCTGAAGATGCAGGGACGCTTCAGGCATATGGACGAGAAGCAGATCGCCGAGCTGCAGGAGAGCATCGAGAGGAAGTGGGAGTTCTACAAGGGCTACGCCGAGCTCACCCAGCGGCTCTACGGCGGCTCCGAAGCCTCCGTGTGAAGCGGGCCCAGGATTCCCAAATCCTATATACTGG
Source organism: Thermoplasmata archaeon (assembly GCA_023130895.1). Lineage (GTDB taxonomy): Archaea > Thermoplasmatota > Thermoplasmata > RBG-16-68-12 > JAGMCJ01 > JAGMCJ01. The sequence goes on along the minus strand of JAGMAI010000225.1, from coordinate 332 downwards.
TTGCAGCTATTTCTCGCCAGGTGAACTCATGCCAACCTTTGAGAAGGTAACTGAGAGTCAAGTCACGCGAGCCATCATCAGCGGGTTTGCCGCAGATCTGGAGAAGTTCGCGGAGGGGGAGGTCATCATAGTCGGCGGCGGGCCGAGCGGGCTCATGGCCGCCAGGGAACTCGCCTTGAAAGGCGTTCGCGTTCTGATCATCGAGAGGAACAACTACCTTGGCGGGGGCTTCTGGATCGGCGGTTACCTCATGAACACCATCACGGTCAGGGCGCCCGCTCATCTGGTCCTGGACGAACTGGGCGTCCCGTACAAGGAGTTCTCGAAGAACC
>JAGMAI010000224.1 GCA_023130895.1 Thermoplasmata archaeon | reverse complement strand
GTCGACACATACTGGCTGGGTAAGGTCAGCGTCGAGGCCGTTGCCGCGGCCAACCTCGCACGGCCTCCGGTATTCTTGTTCGTCTCAGTCGCCGCGGGCCTGGGCGTAGCGGGCGTAGCGCTCGTCTCCCAGCATGCCGGCGCGGGGAATGAGGTCGAGGTGAGAAAGTCGGCGGGCCAGGTGATGTCGCTACTCACGATGCTATCGATCGTGATGTCCGTCCTCGGTGTACTGGGAACCGATTTCATCCTCCACTTCATGGGCGCCGCACCCGATGTCGTCGGGCAGGCATCGCCTTACATCAAGGTGATCTTCGCGGGCATGCCCTTCATGTTCATCGTCATGGTCTACTCGTTCATACTCCGGGGCTGGGGGGACACCCGGACGCCTATGTACATCATCGCGTTCAGCGTTGGTCTGAACATGGTCCTGGATCCTATCCTAATTCTGGGCGTCGACGGGCTCGTTCCTGCGTATGGCATCCTGGGAGCCGGAATAGCGACGCTGATATCGCGGAGCATTGGCGGGTTCGTCGCTCTTCACCTCCTTTTCCGAGGGAAGAGGACTCTGACCATATCGGTGTCTGACCTCAAGATAGAAAAGGACAGGGCCAAGCAGATCTTCAAGATAGGAATCCCTGCTTCAGTGGGCCACTCCATGGTCGCACTCGGGTTCGTGATAATGGTCGCCTTCACGGCGGGCATAAGCACGGAGGTGCTTGCAGCGTACGGCATAGGGGACAGGGTGATCGGTATCGTCTTCATCATCACAGGAGGTCTGACGGGTGCCGCGGTCACGATGATGGGGCAATGTCTCGGGGCGCAAAAGAAGGAAAGGGCCAGCAAGATCCTGTACAGAACCATGGCCTTGACAGCGGTCTTTCTGTTCATCTGTTCAGCCATCTTCTACGTCTTCAGAGCGGAGATCATCGGAGTCTTCATCGACGACGCGATAGTGATTGAAGAAGGGGCCAGGTTCTTCGCTCTATTCGGGCTCTCGATCGCGTTCTTCGGCATCTTCGCGACCGCCCAGTCTGCGTTCATGGCGTCGGGCCACACCGTTCCCACGATGGTCCTTGGTATTGTGAGACTGTGGATGTTGAGGATACCGTTCTCGTTCGTGTTGGCTTTCACGCTGGGCTACGGCGCTAGCGGAATCTGGATAGGAATGGCGCTAAGCAATGTGGTGAGTGCCATTCTGGCGGTCATCTGGGTTTCGCGGGGAACGTGGCAACGCAGTGTCATAGCGGAGCCGCCCAAAGCCAAGGACGTTGCGGAAGTGCTGTAGAAACCTTGAAGTCCAATCGGATTCTTCCCGGGAATGTGAACATCCGCGAGGCGATCGAAGACGACCGGCAGGGAGTGATGCGCGTTGCGAAGAGTCTCAGTCCGCGTTGGTTCGACAACATCGCCATTGGTACATCCATTCCTCGTGATCTGAGCGTCCACAGAACTCACGTGGCAAAAGAGGGCGGAAGAACCGTGGGCTTCATCGTGCACACAACAGTGGACGACAAGGCGGACATCAAGTGGATCGGGGTGGAGCCCGGGTTCCAGAGGAAGGGAATAGGCTCGGAGCTGTACGCGGTCGTGGAGGATGAGTTGAGAGGAGTCGGGGTCGGAGAGGTTCGCGTGGAGACCGTCGCCGAACTGACGGAATACGAGCCCTATGAGAGGACGAGGGCGTTCTACGAGAAGATGGGATTCCACGTGGAGAAGGTGAAGAGGACTAGAAGCGAGGAGACCAGTGAGGAGTTCTACATGGCCACGTACTTGAAGGTGCTTCCCCGCATGTGAGCTCGCATTCAGTCCGATCAGTCACAGGAGAGGGTCCCGAGAACGGTCTCAGAACCTCTTCGGATCCGTGACGACATCGAGCAGGGCAGGTCCGTCGTGCTCCAACACCTGCCTGAGATCTCACCGTAGCGGGAGAATGAGTGCGCCCCTGCTCAATCTAAGAGATATCGTTCGCCCTCGACTCGAGAGCGAGAAATATGAAAAGTGAGGAAAAGGGGGTATCTATGGATACCCGCCGACTGTGAAGTCCTCTTTTCCTCTCTCGTATGTTCTCAACGAGTAGTGCACGTTGTACCTGCGCAGAACGTCATGGAGTTCGTGGATCTTCTTCCAGTACTCCTCCTCGTTCTGCCAGTTCCAGGTCTCATCCCAATAGTAGGCATAGTCGTACCTGCCCCACACGGGCTTCCAGCCGTAGTCCTTGAGGTCGGTTGTTATCTGCTCGGGCTGATCGCTACTGGGACTCAGGCGCACTTCCACGTATGTTACGTATCCGCTCATGTATTTCACCTAGCCCTCCGACAATCGCACGGTTATTAACGTTTCCGTGACGATTATCGCGACGGATAACGACAACCACGTTCGAACTGAGAGGGGCTAGTAGAAGTACCTAGCG
>JAGMAI010000223.1 GCA_023130895.1 Thermoplasmata archaeon | reverse complement strand
AACCTCTCGGTGGGTTCATAGGCAGCTGAGAGCCCTTGATACGGGACTATCCCCGTTGTGAAGACCTGGGCGTAGTCCTGGCCCACCATCCGAGTCACGTTCGTGATGGAGTTCAGGGACTTCACGTAGACTGACATGTGGAAGTAGTAAGGGAGAAGCGTCAGCCATTCCTTGATCGCCTCTATCCTGTCATTGGCACGCACGCGTGTCGCCGTGTGGTCCAGATAGTCCACATACTGGACGAAGTCCTTCGTCCCCTCGTCAAGGTCGATATGTGCCACATCGTCCGTCTTTCCCATGTAGTTCCGATCATCGGTCTCCCACTGGATGTAACCGACCGAGTTCCCCGAGAACTCAGACGGCGTCGTCTGGAGAAAGCGGTAGTTCCCAGTGTCGAGGATGTTGTCCGTGAGGAAAGAGACGCCCCTCGACTTCTGGACCTCAAACAGCTTCTCTATGTCGTTGACCTCGAACACGAAGGTCTCCAGTCTCGTGTTGGGATTCTCCCTCGTCATCTCCCCTGAGTTGAACCTCGCAAAGGGGTTCTCCAACTCCCCTCTCGCCTCCTTCACGATGAACCTTGGCGGGTGCTTTGGGGACATCACACACCAGAGATGGTCCTCGCTCTGATAGCACCCCGAAGGCACGAGCGATGTCATGCCCCGGAGCTCGTTGACAGTGTCGGCCATCCTCCCTGGGGCGACCTGGATGATGACAGAGTCAATGGCCCCGACGAGCTCACTCAAGCCCAATGCCTCGCTCTCCTTGGTGACGGCCTCGGACTCCTCGAGCAGCCTTTCCTCCTCGAGGACCGCCACCTGGTGTTCATCGCCGCAATTTGGGCATTTCTTCTCGGGGGTGTCAAAAACGTCTCTGCAAATCGGACAGGCGAGATTCATGCAGTACAACCTCAGGAGCCAATAACCCGCTCATTTTAAAGAGGTTTTGCACTCTGTGAGATTGAAATCAGCGAGACGCCTTGCCGTCAAAGAACTTTGTTTTCCATGAGGACCTGCGCCGCTTCCCCCGCCGCGCTCGTCGATAGTGTGAGAGCCTCCGTCGTCGCCCTCGTAGCCTCCGAGAAATTGGACATGTCGATCTCAGTGAGGGCCAGACCGAGCTTCTCCGCAACGGACTGAAAGAAGGGGGACTGAGCGGTGTTCACCGCCAGATTCGCCTCCATGAGAACGGCGTTCAAATACGAGGTCAGAATCCTCTTTCCGCCCGATATCTCCTGTGTCAGTGTGGACGTCTCCTGAATCAGGTTGTTTGCTATTATCAGTTCCGATTTCAGCCTCTCAGCGAATTGGTATATCCTGATGGCATGTCTCAGATCCATGCCCACGGATAAGCTTGAATGCTATTTTGATTTTCCCTCGGAAGTCAGCGGTCGGGTGAGAGGCTGTCTCTCTGTTCGAGACCCTTGGAGCAAATCTCCTCGCAGATGCTGCAATCCTTCTTGCAGGGCTCAACGTGGATTTTGACCTCGAATCCGTCGAGTTTCAGTTTGATGTCATCGGAGAGGTTGTGGACGAGTTCGTGCATTTCCTCGACACTCATATCCCCGTCCACTATCACGTGCAAGTCGATCTCGCCGCCCCTCTTGCGGGGCGCGACTCTTATGTTGTGCGACGACAGGATCTCGTCGTAGCGTTGGACCGTCTTGGCGACGAGCTCTTCCAGGTCCTCCAAGCCCTCGGCTGCCTCGGTGGGTTCGACATGAACGGTCGGCGCAACCGTGAACTCCTCCTCTATGGAATCCTCCACCTCGGTCGCTATCTCATGGGCATCTTTGGCCGTGATCCCCTCCTCGACGGCTATGTGAAGTGACATGACCTTCCTCGTGCCGTATTCGTGGACCCTCACCTCGTGAGCATCGGTGACACCTTCGACGGCCTCCGCGATCCGAACCACTCTCTCGACAACCTCAGCGGGCGGGGCTCTCCCCAGAAGCTCACGCCCGGCCTCCTTCACGAGCTTGATGCCTGTGATGACGACGGCCAGTGCCACGAGGATGCCCAGGATCGGGTCCACGACCCTGAACGCATCATCCATCATTGTCAAGTAGATCCCAGCGGCTATCACAACGGAGATGATGGCGTCGAATCTGTGGTTCCACCCGTCCGCGATGAGGACTCCGCTATCGATCTTCCTCCCTATCCTGAATGCGAACTGTGCCATCAGTTCCTTGACTCCCGCGAAAGAGAGGATGAGGACAGAGGCAATCGGTTGAGAGCTTATCGCGGGTTCCGCAAGCCCCTGCACCGAGCTGAAGAGGATTGCGACCCCCATGACTATTACGAGAGTCGCC
>JAGMAI010000222.1 GCA_023130895.1 Thermoplasmata archaeon | reverse complement strand
TGAAGCGTCTCCTCTTGATAGAGGGCTTCTACGACCTCATCGAGGGATTCCCGGGGCCCGAGGACGAGAACCCTACTCATTTCTTTCGGTCTCAGCATGCAATACCCCGTCCTCGAACTTCTTGATTAGAAATGCAACAGCCTCATCAACCTTGTCTGCAGCCTGAGCCTTGAGCGACTCCGCCTCTTGTCTTCCAGCTTCGAGAAGCTTCTCCCTTTTCCGTTGGATTTCCAAATCGACTTCCGAGAGCTTCTCCTTGTGAAGCTCTGTGGCCTTCTTCTCCATGTTTTCCAGGACGAAGAGGCTCTCCCTCTTTGCGTTACGGATGATCTTCTCTTTCTCCTTCAGAGCATCGCTCTTCATCTTCTTTGCCTGCTCTTCAGCATCCTTGATTCTCGTGAGGGTTTCGACCTTCTTCATGGGTTCATCTGCGGTATTCAGCGAGTCGATTTAAAGGTTTCGAGTCTGGGTCAGACGACTTCCTTCGTGGCGAAAACAGGATTCTCCCGCCATTCTCATTGCGTGCTGTTCGACACCCGCTTTCGCATTCCGCCAACGATATATAGTGACGGAATGATTGAGGTCACGGGATGTCAGATGACTGTCGAAATTGAAGTTAGGAAGTTCAAGGATTTTGATCTCAGGGGAGGGACCATCGTCGAGGGATTCCCCACCGTGGGACTCGTGAGCACGATCGCCTGCAGCTATATGATTTCCGCTCTTGACCTCGATCAGATATGTGCACTGGAATCGGAGCATTTTCCTCCTGTGTCCATGATATACGCCACGAAGCCGAAGTTCCCCGCGCGCATCTATGCGAGGGAGGACATCAAGCTGGCGGTCTTCATAACCGAGTTTCCGCTGCCCTCAAACCTCCACAGGCCGATCGCTCGGTCCATTCTATCCTGGGCCGCCGAGCAGGGGTGTGAGAGGGTGATAAGCCTCGAGGGTCTTCCCGCCGAGAAGATCGAGGAGGAAGTCGAGGGGAAGAAGCCGACCGTCTGGGGAGTTGGAAGTACCGACGAAGCCCGCAAAGAGCTGGAAGAGAACGGCATCGAACAGATCGAGGTCGCCATGATATCGGGCGTCTCCGGCGTTCTGCTGAACGAGGGAAGATGGAGAGGCATCAATGTCGCGAGCCTCCTTGCCGAGGCGAGGCCAGAATATCCAGATGCCCACGCCGCCGCAGAACTCGTCAAGGCAGCCGATTTGTTGATACCAGAGGTCGAAATAGACCTCGAGCCCTTGTACGAACAGGCAAAGGAGATAGAGGAAAGCTACAGGAAACTGGAGCAGCAGGTGAGCCCGGTGATACGCGAACCGCACGTCGCGATGTTCCGTTGAACTAGACGGGCGCGGGCGGGATGAAGTCCTTGTTCGCCATCATCGCCTCGGTCTGCTTCCGTGCCCTTCCTATCATGAACTCCGCTTTCTCGAAGATCTCCTGGCGCGACAGCTTCTTCCGGGCGACACCCTGCTCGATCGCCTTCATCGCCACGGCAGTCGCCTCTCTCGGGAATACCTCCCACTGGTCCATCGTCGGGACTATGTATTCATGGTGAATCCCGTGGTCCTCGGCGGTCTTGGCGATCTCGTAGGCGGCCGCTATGCACATCTCGTCCGTGATGGTGCTCGCGTTGACATCGAGCGTTCCCCTGAATATCCCGGGGAAGCCGAGCGAGTTGTTGACCTGGTTCGGGAAGTCCGATCTTCCCGTCGCGACGATGACAGCTCCCGCCTCCTTCGCCTCCCACGGCCATATCTCGGGAACCGGATTGGCCTCTGGGAATATGACCGGGTCTGTGGCCATGGCGGTTACCCATTCCGGCTTTATCGTTCCTGGGCCGGGCTTTGAGGCAGCGATGCACAGGTCCGTGCCCTTCATCGCATCCCCGACACTCCCCGTCCTGCCTTCACCGTTCGACTCGACGCACATCTTCCACTTGTCCACGAACCAGTCCTTCTTCTCCTCGATGTCCTTCCTTCCTGGTTCGAGTATGCCTTTGCTGTCTGACATGATGATGTTCTTGATCGGAACGCCAGCGGCAATGAGGACCCTGGAGGTCGCGATATTCGCGGCACCTGCACCGACCATCGAGATGAGGACTTCGTCAAGCTTCTTGCCTACGATTTTCATCGAGTTAATGGTACCCGCAACTGAGATCGTGGCAGTCCCCTGCTGGTCGTCGTGCCATACGGGGATGTTCATCTCCTTCCTGAGCTTGTCGAGAATGTAGAAGCACTTGGGGTGGGAGATGTCCTCGAGGTTGATGCCTCCCAGTGAGGGTTCCAGCCACTTGGTGCACTGGATGATCTCATCGGGGTCCTTTGTGGCGAGGCATAGCGGAAACGCGTCCACGCCACCGAGGTACTTGAAGAGCAGGGACTTCCCCTCCATCACTGGAAGCCCGGCCTCAGGTCCGATGTCCCCCAGCCCGAGGACTCTCGTCCCGTCGGAGATGACGGCGATCGTGTTCCACTTGTTCGTTTGATTGTAGACCTGCTCCGGCTCCTTCTGAATCAGCCTGCAGGGCTCGGCGACACCGGGTGTGTACCAGATCGCGAAGTCGTTGAAGTCTCGAACCGGTGCCTTGAGAGTCACCTCTATCTTTCCTCGGTAGAAGGGGTGAAGTATCAGGGCGTCCTCCCCTGGCTTCTTCGCCTTCGCCAACATCTCCTCCACAGTGGGTTTCCTACCTCCCTCTTCACTAGAGTCGTCCATTTTCATCACCTATCCAATCGATTCTGAACCAGTTTCAGGCGATGCATCGTGCGTATATAACCCTTTTCAGATTCGTGAGATTGGATACTAATATCGTCATTTCCCGAAAGATGCCTTCGGCATCGTCTTCGCTGCCAGACTGGTACTGCCAAACGGGGTCGAACCGCAGGCGTGACAGAAAAGAAGGTATGTGTTACGATATCTGATGGGATTTCTGCGAAAAGCGTTATTCTTTAATAGTCGGGGCTCCATCCGTGTCTTGGGTATGATTATGGTGGAAAGGTGGGATGGCGAGGGTGTCCATCTGGGTGAGAGGTGGAAAGGCCTGGATATGAAACTTCTTCCTCTCGACGATATCGATGTGAAGATACTCGAGAAGCTCAGAGAGAATGCCAGGACAAGCAACATCGGGATCGCCAGGGCTCTCAAGATAAGCGAGGCAACCGTCAGAAGGCGGATAATGAGCATGGAAAGTAAGGGGATAATCAAAGGGTATTCCGCCTATATCGACTATCAGCTTATTGAGAATCCAGTGAAAGCATACGTTCACATAAGCGTCTCTGGGACTCACCGGGACGACATTGTCAAGAGGGCGTGCGAGCACAGTCGCGCTGTCGCCGTATACAGGGTCACGGGCGACCACGAGATTCTCTGCGTGATGCTTTTCGTAGACATGCCGGAGCTCCAGGACTTCCTGGACTCCTATCTGGATGTGGATGGAATCCGCGATGTGAGAGCGCAGATCGTGATGAGCCCTTACAAAGGAGTCCCGTGGACCGGAGTTTAGGATTTTATGACGCTTGTTCTGCGTCACGGGGAAAAGACTCCAACGTCGAATTCGACATGGCCCCACACGCCTCCGTGAGATTTCAGAACTTCACGGGAACGGCGTGGGCATCGAAACCGTTTATGCTCTCGTCCAGACCGAATGCCGTGACGTAGAGCTGCGACAGGTGGATTACGGGAAACGATGTTCCGAGCCCGCTTTGACCCTGGTCGAACTGAAGATGGCAGAAGGGACAGATATCGACTATGCAGTTGGCACCCGACTCCTTCATGGCCTCGAGCTTCTGGTCCGTCATCGCCTGCGCGACTTCCTTCGCTCGGGATCTGACACCCCCGCCGGCGCCGCAACAGGCGTTCTTGTGCCTGTAGTCCACGCTGGTCGCTCCCGTTACCTCGACAAGCTCGTCCAGGGTCTTCGGTCTCTCCCTGTTGTCGATTTCTTTGACAAAATCGGGTTTGAAGTAGTGACAACCGTAGTGGACCGCGGCCTTC
>JAGMAI010000221.1 GCA_023130895.1 Thermoplasmata archaeon | reverse complement strand
TCCAGGTCCTTCATCTTGTCCAGCAACTCGAGGGTCTCCATCGTGTCGTCCTCGGTCTCGCCGGGCCAACCCGTGATTATCGTCCCCAATGGCCGCCAGCCGTTGTCGTTGAAGATGCCCACGCCCTGCGTCACGATCTCGTGCCAGTCCTTCACGTCGTACGGCAGGGCCTTCCCCCGCATGTACTTCTCCATTATGCGGATGCTGCCGGTCTCGATGCCGAAGAGGACGGTCGGGAACCGCCTGTCGTAGCTCTTCCTCAGCCTGGGCGAGTACAGGGACTTCTCCTCGAGTATGGGCGTGAGCTCCTCCACCATGTCGGGGTCGTAGACCGCCGGCGCGATGGAAGCGTGCGAGAGATGGATGTAATCCACGCCGGGGTGCTCGGCTATGGACTTGTAGAGCTTGACGACGGCCTCCCGGTTGGGTTTGAACCTCGGGCCGCACTGGTAGATGAACATGTCCTCGGTCGCCGTGAAGATGGAGTTGGTCCCTCCCCTGACGTTCGTCTCCACCTCCTTCATGATGAAGTCGAGCGGGCGGGAGTTCTTCCTCCTGTTCGTCGGGGAGCAGAAGGAGCAGCCCCTTCCGCAGCCTCTCGTGATCTCCACGACGCCGTAGCTGGCGGCCCGCTTGATCGAGGGTATGGAGTCGTCGTCCACCGCCGGACCGTAGACCTCCTTGGGAAGCGGCTCGCCGTTCAGGGCCTTGTGGAACAGGTCCGTCAGGACGTTCTCGCTCTCCCCGTGGACGAGCGTGTCGATACCGAGCTCGTCCATCTTGCCGGCGTCGCGGACCTGCCACGAGCCAGCCCCGCCAACGATTATCCTCGGGTCGAACCTGGTGAAGGCCGGGTCCCCCAGGACCTTCTCGAACTCGTACGCGTCCAGGGACTCCCCGCCAAAGCCGAAAAGCGAGTTGTACGTGAGAGAGACATAGGCCAGCCCCATGGAGTCCATCGTGGAGACGCCCACCGCCTTCGTGTCCGGGCCGACGAACCTGTTCAGGTTGTCCGGGTGCACGGAAGCGACGTTCTCCTCGCCGAACTCGTCGACGAGCATGGCCTCCACCTTCCTCAACCCGTAAGGAAGGAACCTGGCGGTGCCGTCAGCGTTGTCCTTAGCCTCCAGCCACTCGCTCTTGACGAAGAAGTTGGGAATGAGCTTCCTCGGGAAGGTGGCGACGAAGGCCGTGAACGGGTCACCGCTGTAGGTGCTGATTTCGGAGCGTGGAGCGGTGAGGACTATCGGAACTCCGCCGTTTCCCTGCCTAGAGGCCAACATAGCTCCTCCTGTTGAAACTCAAGATGAACAAATACTATTGCAGGTTATGATATCTGTCTATTTAACGTTTATTCCGAACAATAGCATGCGTCCATATCTATGAAAAGCAAAATTCATATAATCCCGTGGCGTACGTCCTGCTGAATGACCCGCCCAGCGGAAAGAAAGGCGCTGTACAAGCTCACCAAGTTGGCGGAGAAGATACTCGGTCTCCCCGCAACCGCGTCCAAGATCCTGAAGACGCTCACGAGGACGACCAAGAAGCTGAACGTCCGCGAAATAGTCAGGCGGGTCCGCAGGTCCGAGAGGAGCGTGAGGAAATACCTCGTTCTTCTGACCAGGAAGGGCATACTCGAACGGGAGGCCGTGAGGACCGCCCGGGGCAAGCTCGCGTACCTGTACTACGTGGCCCCGGTCGAGAAGATATCCGCGGTCCTGAGGAGGGAGATCTCGCGGACCGCCAAGAAGCTGGAGGACATTGCGCCGCACGAGTCGTGATCAGTCCCAGAACCTTCTGGTCCTCGCGTACGTGACCTCCGCGGCCAGTATGTCCCGGAGGAAGTCCTCCTCGCTGTCGTGATACCTTCTGAGGATCTTTGCGGCGTTGGCGGCACCGACGCCCCTCGCCATCAGTGCCAGTACGGCCCTCTTCCCGTGCGCCTTCACGAGGTTGGCGGCCGTCTGTATGCGCCTGGCATCCTTCCTCTCCTCGGCCGTGAGCCCCTTCTTCTTGAGCAGCTTGGTCTTCTCCCTTTCCGCGGGATGGACCGCCGCCACCATGACGCCCTCGCACACTGGACACGATATCTTTGGCGGGAGGTCCCCCACCCGCACCCTTCTCGCCGACCCGC
>JAGMAI010000220.1 GCA_023130895.1 Thermoplasmata archaeon | reverse complement strand
GGCGCCCTTCTTCTTGTGGTAGTCATAGAGCTCCTTCATGTCGACGTCCGCGAGCACGTCGCCGCTCGCAACGACGAACGTGTCGTCGAGGAAGTCCGCGACCATCTTCACGGCACCCGCGGTGCCCGCAGGGTTCTCCTCGAAGGAGTAGAGTATCCCCGCCTCGTAGTCCACGCCGTCCCCGATCTCCTTGATGAGGTGGTCCGACATGTAGCCGGTCGTGACGACTATCTCCTTGAAGCCGGCCTTGACGAGGGACCTTATCACGTAGTCGATGCACGGCCTTCCAGCAATCGTTATGAGGGGCTTCGGCCTCGCATCCGTGAGCGGTCTCAGCCTCTCTCCGACCCCTCCCGCCAGCACGACAGCCTTCATGTCCTCACCTCTCGACCCTTCCCTCCTTGAGCAGGGTCTCCAGGGCCTTCGCCGCGTCCTCGTCCAGCTTCTCCTCGTCGAAAAGAGCCTTGTGGGCGGCGAGGTTCTGGTCCTTGAGTACCCTCCTCGCCTCCGCCATCTCCTTGCGTTTCTCCTTTCTCTCGGAGAGTATCTTCTGCCTCATCTCCTGGGCCCTGTTGTGAAAGTGGTCGGCCCTCTCCCTTATCTTCAGGAACTCCTTGTGCTTCTTGTCGGACTCCGCGATGAGGTGGGAGATCTCCTTTATCTGGACCACGATCGTCTCGTGGATCTCCTGCGCCGCGTTTGAGAGCTTCACGACCAGCTCGTGCTCCTCGTCCGCCTTCTTGAAGAACTCCGTGATCGTGTCGTCGACGCCCTCCATCTCCAGGATGAGCTTCTTCTGCTCCTCGTAGACCTCCTCGAGCTCGTCCAGATCCTTCTTCTTGACCCTTACCGCGTCGATCAGCTCGTTCTCCTTCGGGAGGGTCAGCGCCGTCGTCTCCTGCCTCATCTGGAGCTTGTGGATCTCTTGGCGCATGTTGTCTATCTCCACGGGCAGGCTCGTCTTGAAGTCCCTCTTCTTCCCCTTCCTGAGACCGATGAGCTCCTTCGCCCGCTTCTGCAGCTCGTTCCTCTTGCTCTTGTGCTTGCGCATCTCCGCGACGAGCGAGTCGCGCTTCTTCTTGAGCTCCTGCATCTCGTCTATGAGCTCCCGCTTCTGCGCGTTCAGAGTGTTCCTCTCGTCCTTGGGCACGCTGGCCTCTGCGTTGGCCTCGTCTCGCTTGTCCAGAAGGGACCTGTACTTGATCTCGGCTATGTCAAGCTCGGACTTGCTCTTCTTTCTAACCATGTGGCCGAACCATCCTGGGTCGCAACCGCTAATCGAGGCTTGTATTAGATTAACCTTTCGTTATGATTCCGTTGGAAATCCCCGCAATCTGGGCGGGACTCAGCTTTTCCACCCTCTCGTCGGACCACTCTGCGTCCCGCAGATGGCTCCTCGCCTCCTCCTCGGTCTCGAAGAGGTCCCGCCAGTGCAGGAGGACGGAATTGCCCATCTTCTTCCTGCGATGCTTGAACAGGGCGTCCACGAGCTTGAGGAAGTGGTCCTCGTTCTCCACGTGGAAGGGCGGGTCTCTGGGCACGATCTCCACGATCGCAGAGTCGACCCTCGGGACGGGGAAGAACCTCTCCTTCGGGACGGTCTCGACGATCCTTGCGTCCGCGCGGTAGGAGACGACGACCGAGAGCTTCGAGTACGCCTTCTGCCCCTCCCTGGACACGAGCCGCTCCGCGAACTCCTTCTGGTACATGAGCACGCCCTTTCGAAAGCCCATGTCGAGCAGCCTGAACGTTATCGGTGAGGAGATCTCGAAGGGCAGGTTCGAGACGACCTTCTGGAATGGCGGGATGTCCACCCTGAGCGCGTCGCCCACGATGAGGTCGAGGTCGGGAAAGCGGTCCTTCAGGAATGCCCCGAGCCTCCTGTCCTTCTCTATCGCGATGAGCTCGCGGGACCTCTCGAGCAGGGGCGCCGTGAGGACGCCGAGCCCGGGACCTATCTCGAGGACGATGTCGTCCTCAAGCGGCTCCGCCAAGGCAATCTGGCGATGGGCAATCTCCTCATCGGTGAGAAAGTTCTGCCCGAGCCTCCGCGAGGCCCTCATTCCCAGCTTCTCCAGTGTTCTCCTTATCTCTCGCGGCTTCACGGCGCTCTCTAACGGACGGGCGGATATACATTTTCGCACGGACCGAGGCGACATTGGCGGGCCCGCGAAAGGCTTATTATCGATGGCTCCATTCTCGCCCTGATAGGATGGGATTGCTCGCTGGTATTAGGTTCGGCATAGGATGCATCTGCGGGACCATAGTCGCGATTGTGGTTGGCGTCGCGCTGCTGCTCCTATTTCTGAAGATAATCACTTGGCCCTTCAGTGGTTAGTATGGTCATCAGGTTTGTATGTCATGCTCGACCTGAAAGGAGCTTCAGCTTTCGCGGGAAGAAGCTACCGATATGCTCGCGCTGCACGGGCTTCTACTCCTTCATGATCGCAGGCATCGTGAGCGGTTTCCTCCTCCTGCAGGCGGGCGACATATCCTACTCCATCCTTTTCGCGGTCACGATGGTCGCCTTGACGCCCATGGCGGTGGACGGCCTGACGCAGCTGCTCGGCTGGCGGGAGAGCGACAACTACACGAGGTTCATCACGGGGAGTCTGGCGGGAGCGGTGATAGGTCTCGACATCGCCGCCCTCGTTCTCGACGCACTCTTTTTATAGGTGTCTGGGACTGCACTGAACCATGTCTCCGAGACGCGAGAAGGAAGCCGAGACATGCGAGATATCGGGCTGCGATGAAGAGGCGGTCCGCTCCATCCCCTCCGGAAAGCTCAAGAGCGCCCTCCCTGACATGTCCATCGAAAAGGAGCGGGGAAGGATGCGCATCTGCAAGAAGCACTATCGGGAGTACAAGAAGGCCACCAAGGAAGACAGAGAGCTACACAGATTGAGCTGGAAGTAGATCACGGGCTGGTCGGACAGTGAAACCTCAGACCATTCAGTTCCTCGCCAACATGGGGGTCTTCTCATCGCTCATCTTCATTCCGGTCTACGCGAAAGAGCTCGGGGCGAGCGACTTCGAGATCGGGCTCATCGCCGTGGCTTTCGCCACTGCGCTCCTGGTCTCCTCGTACATCTTCGGGCGCGAGGCGGACATCCGGGGTCGCAGGCGGATAATACAGCTCGGCCTCGTCCTCTCCGGTTTCGCGGCTTTGACGCAGATCGTCACGACCGAGTGGTACTTCCTGATGCTGAGCCGCGTCCTGGTCGGCTTCTGCATGGGAATATTCCCTTCCGCGCTCCTCGCGTACGCGTTCGAGAGCGGCAGGCGCCTCGGGAAGTTCGCCTCCTTCGGCTCGCTGGGCTGGGGGATAGGCTCCGTTATCGCGGGGATCATCGGCGTGTTCTCGCACATCTTCCTCTTCTCTTCCCTCATCTTCTTCGCATGCTTCGCCCTGGCCTTGACGCTTCCATCAGTGGCGGAGGTCAGGCTGTCGATTCCGTTCTTCCCCGTCCACATCATCAAGAAGAACGCCTCCGTGTATCTCTCCGTGCTGCTTCGGCACTCTGGCGCCAACATGATCTGGGTCATCTTCCCGCTCTTCCTCTTGAGCCTCGGAATGGACAAGTCGATGGTCGGTGTGCTCTATCTGGTGAACGCGGGGACGCAGTTCAGCGTCATGCAGCTGATCGACAGGTTCAACAGCGTCAAGCTCGTTCTCGGCGGGCTCATGTTCTCCGCCGTAACGTTCATGTCCTTCACTTTGGCGG